>CAIVAH010000298.1 GCA_903903765.1 uncultured Methylococcaceae bacterium | reverse complement strand
GATTTGTATCTATCTAAACCTTTCTTGAATAAAACCACATTTGATAAATACTAAGCAATATCTGTAAACCCATAGAGATGCCCATTAATGCTCCACTATAAACCACAACATAAGCAAAAGAGGGTGTAGTTTTAGTAATAAACCAAGAGATAACATCTAATAACATTGCTACAAAAGGAATCACAACAGCGACTCTTTTTACATAAATATTCATATCACAAAGTAAAAAGATCTTACCTATAAAAAACAATATAAAGGCAATACCAAACAAATGTATATGCGAAACCCTTACTAAAGTGGGTAATGTTGCCCCACCCGCATGTGCTACCTCAGACACCGTTTCATAATGCGTTAGATCGGGTAACGACTGATTAATCGTTGGTGTATGACATATGATACAGTCTCGATCTAATATAGGCTTAATTTTCTCATTATAACTAGCCTCTTCAGCTCCAGTATGTATCCATTGCATAATGACATCTTTATCACTGCCATAACGAAAATTAGTTTTCATAATGCCATTAATTGCCGTACCCAAACGAGTTTGATCACTACTACCATGATAACTAATCACTACATCCTCAATACTTAAACCCGCCTTACCGTCAAGTCCTTGATGCGAGTAATACATATTAGCTAATGCCATTAAATATCCCATACCAATTGTCAAAAGAAACACGGTATTTAAAATTCTTTCACTAACAGAAATATCTTTGAATCGAGTATAGCGCTCTCTTTGCATAATTAAAGTTCAAGATGGTTTAAGAAGGATAGATGTCTCTTTTACGATATAAGCATTAATTAACTAAAATACCAAACAACTTCGAAACATTATGCGCCAATTTAGCCCATCTACGCACCAATATTGACCAATCGAACATTACACAAAAACCACCAACGCCTAAAAACCAATGAATAATGAGACTCTCCATTTCTGGCGTAAATATTGCTTATTCTATAGATAAGCAATAAAACAAAATAAATACTCTATGATTATAGAGAGATTACAAAGCACCTAAACTACCAATAAAATATCAAACTTTTAGGTCAAATACCCATCAATTACTGCTATCATAGGCAATTTGAATAGAATCTAATCAACTGAATAAAGATTATTCTTTTCGACACAAACATAAGCCCTAATACGTTAATGTAAATTGACTCATGTTTACCCAATAAAAGAAAACAGTATGCATCAACAGTATCAATTAAAGCATGGCAAACCCTACCCATCAGGGTCAAAATACACAGAAAAAGGCGTAAATTTCTCCATTTTCAGTCGCTATGCCGAAGAGGTAGAATTACTCTTATTTTCTAGTTCAGATGCAGATGAACCGTTCCAGATCATCAGACTTAACAAAGATATCAACCGTACCTTTTTCTCATGGCATATTTATGTCTCAAAACTCCCAACTGGCACATGGTATACCTGGCGCATGGACGGTGAAGGCCAAGCACGAGATTCAGGATTTCGATTTGAAAAAGATAAACACTTATTAGATCCATGGGCTCAAGCTGTCAGTCACAAACGCTGGGACAGAAAAGCCGCTTGCAAACCAGGTGATAACGTTAAAACATCTATGCGCTGCATGGTCACTGATGATCATTATGATTGGGAAGGTGATACACCTTTGGCAATCCGCAGTGAAAAAGCCATTGTTTATGAACTACATGTCGGTGGATTTACTCGACACCCTTCATCAAAAGTTAAACATCCCGGAACCTTTTCGGGACTAATCGAAAAAATCCCATATCTACAAAAATTGGGTATCAGTCATGTTGAACTCTTGCCTGTAATGGCATTTGATGAACAAGATGTCCCTCCTAAAACAGCAGAACTTGGCTTAAAAAACTACTGGGGCTATAGCACCCACAGTTTTTTTAGCCCTCACCCTGGTTATTGTGTAACTCCTGAACAAGGCACGCATGTTCAAGAGTTTAGAGATTTAGTCAAAGCCTTACATAAAGCTGGAATCGGCATCATTATGGATGTGGTTTTTAACCACACTGCCGAAGCGGGAGCTTCAGGCCCTGTTATAAATTTTAGAGGCATCGGCGGCAAATCTTTTTATCACACAGATAACGATGATAAAAGCATCTTACGCGACTACACAGGCTGCGGAAATACAGTTAATGCTAACCACCCCTTAGTCGCTCGATTTATCATCAGTTGCCTTGAATATTGGGTTAGAGAAATGCATGTAGATGGTTTCCGTTTTGATCTAGCTAGCGCAATGGCTAGAGGTGAAAATGGCGAAGTATTAAAAGATCCACCCGTACTTTGGGGCATAGAACTATCCGAACAATTAATGAAAACCAAATTAATTGCCGAAGCATGGGATGCGGCCGGGCTTTATCAGGTTGGTAGCTTTCCCGGCTATCGATGGGCAGAATGGAATGGTCGTTATCGCGATATCATTCGCCAATTTGTTCGTGGTGACAAAGGCATACTCGCCGAATTGGCAACTCGCATTAGCGGCAGTAGTGATCTATATGAACACCAAGGTCGACTTCCTATTAAT
>CAIVAH010000297.1 GCA_903903765.1 uncultured Methylococcaceae bacterium | reverse complement strand
TTTGACGTTTTAGAAATTGATGAACAATGAGCCCATGATTAAATGATGCATCGTGTTGTTTGAATGGCCATTGGTATCCAAATATTGATTTAAATACCCCGCTTCAGTTCTAAAATTTTTATTAAATGTCCAACCTAAACCTGCAAAAGCACGGTTTTGATCAAATCCAGAGTCACCACCTGCTTTAGTTGTATTTGCCCGCACAAAAAACTCATCCCATGCAATAATACTTAAGTGGGGTTCAAATTCAAGTGGATGCATAAATTTAACCATTTGTCTGGGTCTAACTCGAACTTCATCGCTATTTCCAGGTAGAAAGTTGGTTTCGATCATCGTTCTAAAAGTAATATTTCCTAAACTAGTGGGTAAAATATAACGAAAAGCGGGCCAGACATCTTGTTGCGCTTTGTAGGGTTGAACTACACCTTTTGTATTAATTTGTTGCGTCGGTAGAAAAGTGTATCCTGCCCAGACAGTTGCGCGGTCACTTATTGAATATCCTAAGGCTGTTCTAGCCATTCCTTGATACCAATGATTCCAGTCATTATCCCAGCGTGATTGACTTTCTACCCATACTCTTGTTTTGTCAAGCGCAGGGTCTACTGTTTTTAAGCTACCTTCAGCAACAACTTGTAACCAACTTCCAGCATCTTGAAATAAATCATCTTGTGCTAAAGAGCTTGCTTGAGAATTATTTTCGTTAAAAAGAAAGGTTAACAAAAGTACTAAAGATAGTTTTGTACTTTTGGATAATATTTTCATATCTTTATATTCGCTAGTAGATTAAGCAGAGTAATAGCGGTATATGTTAAATAAATATATATAACGCTATTAATTGGTGTGATTTTAGACGAAAGTTAAAGACTTAATTTTTAAGTCTGCGAACAGACAGTGGGTGATCGGAATAGGATTCATGGGCATCCAAACTATCAAATATACAATTACCTTTGCCGTGTTGTTGGTAGTTATGCTCAAAGTCATGAAAATACTCCATCACGGTATGATCAATGAGTGTAGCGTTATCTAGTTTAAATACGATAGTTTTGCCTGATTCTAAAGTAGCTAAAGCTGTTTTAAGTTTTAGGAAATTAGAAAATATTGCAGCGCCATTGATGGTTACAACGATTTGATTATTGGTTTCTCTAGAAATGTTGTAATTAATTTTCAATAAGTTATTTAGCTTGACGCCTCTTAAAAGATGAATAATAAACTTGGTCGCGATTCCTATAAAAACGCCTATTAACAAATCTGTAGCCAATACACCAATTATGGTCACGACAAACATAAATAATTGCTCTTTTCCAATGCCCATAACATGCGCAAAAGATGAGGGCGATGCTAATCTATAGCCTGTGAAAACGAGTAAGGCTGCTAGTGCGGCTAGGGGGATGCTATGTATTAAACGTGGGAATAAAACTACAAACAACAATAAAAATGTACCATGGAAAAAATTAGCCCATTGAGTTTTAGCGCCATTATTAACATTGGCTGAACTACGAACTATCTCTGCAATCATGGGTAGACCGCCAACTAAGCCACAGACTAAATTTCCTATCCCAACCGCTGTTAAGTCTTTATCTAGATTTGCATGGCGTTTATAAGGGTCTAATTTGTCTACCGCCATAGCACTCAATAGGCTTTCTAAACTGCCAACTAAACCGATGCTGATTACAGCTTCCCAAAACTCTAAGGTCGGTAATTTTGAGAAATCGGGAAATGCAAAGCTAGAGATAAAATTATCTGATATAGCAACCAAAAATTTTGGTCCTACAGTTTGTTCATGATGGTCTAGAATTGATGCATCGGGTAAAAATAAATACATATGTTCATGATCAAGATCAAAATATTTCGCTAAAGCTATGCCAACTAAAACAACAATTAATGGCGCGGGTATCATTTTAAGTTTTGGGTGTTTTATTAATGACCAAACAATAAGAATAACTAACCCTGTCAAGCCAATGATAGCAATTTCATAATTAGGATTTAAGAGGCTATGTGGAACTTGAGCAATGGTTGATAGGAGACTGCTACCTTTTTCTGGTGCTTGTCCTAGCATTACATGTATCTGTTTCGCCATGATAATAATGCCAATCGCGGCTAACATGCCATGAACAACTGAGGCAGGAAAAAAAGAACTCAAACGACCCGATTTAAAAATTCCCAATAAAATTTGTAAAGCACTTGCTACTACAATCGCTGCTAGTGTGTAACGATAACCAGCCATCGCATCCCCTGCACCTAATTCTTGAACAGCACCTAATACCACAACTATTAGTCCTGCAGCAGGGCCATTGATTGTCATAAATGAGCCATTAATGCGCGATACTAACATGCCACCAATAATTGCTGTAATAATCCCAGCTGATGGGGGAAATCCTGATGCCATTGAAATACCAAGACACAGTGGTAAAGCGATAAGAAAAACTAAAAACCCTGATAATAAATCATTGCGCCAGTTTTCTGTTAAACCGGCAAAACCAGTTTTAGGAAGTAAATTTGTAGATTCATTACTCATAGAGATCCTCGTTAATGATGAAGATAAAGCTGTTGAGTAAAATTTAAGCCATAATTATGCCAACTATGTTTAAGATGCTAGTTAGATGATTTTAAAAGTTATATGTGTTGAGGTTGATGTTTGCTATTAGTTTTTTAAAGTTATACAGGGGTAAATAAACCCCTATAAGGGTTATTTGCACCAAATCTAATAGGGCAGGTTTACGTAATGCTTAAATAGTTAAGAACGACATTTAGTTAATTGGGCTGTGTTAAAATTTAGCAGATTTGGTTTTGACATCTTTAATATTTGGGTGGTTGTCAATACTGTGTTTACCTAAGAATCAGTAAAGAGAAATTAATAGATGTATAAAAGAAAATGGGTAACCGTGCTTGATAAGTTAATTGTATATGAGTTACTCAAAACCTTAATATCGGTATTGCTGGTGTTAGTGGTTATTATAGTCAGTCGAGGCTTTATAAGAATACTCGATCAAGCTATTGCCGGCATGATTTCTAATGATTCTTTGTTAAGTATTTTGGGTTATAAAACGATTATTACGACGGCAGAGTTGTTTCCGCCCGCACTATTTATGACTGTTTTAATGGTGCTAGGGCGTATGTATAGAGATCAAGAGATGTCTGCCATCGCTTCAGCGGGTGGTGGGCTCATGACATTATATAAGGCGGTTTTTTTTATGGCTTTCCCTGTTGTTATTTTGGGTGGCATCTTGTCCTTATATATTACGCCGTGGGCAGAATCTCAGGTAGACTTGGTTATGAAACAGGGCGAAGAATCTGCAGATATGCGAAGTATTACGGCGGGTAAGTTTACTCAATATAGAAAGGGTGATTTGGTATTTTATATAGAAAGAGTGACTGAAGATGGCATGTTACATAATGTTTTTTTGCAAAACAATCAGCACGGGAGTGTTGGCGTCATTAGTTCGCAGAAGGCAATAATCAAAGATTTAGAGGATGGACGTTACATTATTTTTTCTAAGGGCGAACAAATAACCGGGCGTCCTGGTCAATTAGATTACATTATCGAAAAATTCGATGAATATGCTTTTAGGATAGAAGCTAAAGCGGCTGCATTAAAGTTTAACAGACACGCATTAACGGTCGATACCTTGTTGGACGGTGATATTGTTTTAAATAAAACTGAGCTTCTTAGAAGAATTTCGATTCCAATGGGGGCTTTATTATTGACGTTTATTGGTATTCCTATTGCTCAGATCTCACCAAGAGGTGGTGTATATGGCAATATGTTTATGGGTTTTTTGATTTATTTTAGTTATGGGAACTTACTGCGAATAAGTCAAAGTTGGATTGAAAATAATACTATTCCTCTGTGGGTGGGCGCTGCAATGGTTAATGTAATTCTCATGGTATTTGGCACTATATTGCTGGTGAGATTGTGTGGCTGGCAA
The DNA here is from genome assembly GCA_903903765.1 of uncultured Methylococcaceae bacterium. GTDB lineage: Bacteria > Pseudomonadota > Gammaproteobacteria > Methylococcales > Methylomonadaceae > Methylobacter_C. The sequence goes on along the minus strand of CAIVAH010000297.1, from coordinate 1,365 downwards.
TGGCTATTTTCAATCATAAAAGCGCGAGTTGCTAAGTGAAAGTATTACACAAATATATTGTAGTTGAGGTGTTAAAAGGGGCTTTTATCACGCAAATAGTTCTGTTGACTTTATTTAATTTATTTACATTTAGTGATGAACTTAAACATTTAGGTGAAGGGCATTACCGCTTAAAAGAAATTTTATACTATGTGTTATTAACCTCTCCTGGTGTGTTTTATGAGTTACTTCCAGCTTCTGCATTATTAGGCAGTCTCTTTGTCTTGGGATCTATGGGCAATAATCGAGAGTTAATTGCTATGCGAGCTGCTGGATTATCCGTAATGGGTATTATTAGAGCAGTTATGCTTGCTGGCTGCGTTTTGGTTTTCATTGGAGTCACAGTTGGTGAGTTTGTAGCACCAGTGTCTCAGCGTATGGCGCACATGTCTCGTGTTTCAGCTCAAAATAACCAACTTAATATGAATGCGGAATATGGTTTGTGGTTACGGGAAGGTAAACAATTCATTAATATTAAAAAAGTTGTTGGGGATGGTAATCTAGCCGATTTGGTAATCTATGAGTTTGATGATGCTCAGCAATTACGAAAAGCAACGCACGTGGAACAAGCTATCTATTTAGGTAATCAACAATGGAAGATGAATAAAATTGAATCTTCCGCAATATCAATAGAACAAATGCTTGCTAGTACTGATGAAAGTCAAGTCTGGAAGTCTTCTATAGCACCTAATTTGTTAAAAATAGTGGCTGTCTTGCCGAATAATTTGTCGATGTATGATTTAGCTGGTTACGTTAAGTTTTTGAAAAAAAATAATCAAAAATCCCATCTCTATGAGTCCGCTTTTTGGGGGCGTGTTGTGAATCCCTTGGTTACTTTTGTCATGTTATTGTTGGCAACCCCGTTTGTGATAGGGATTAAAAGAGGTGTTAGTGTTGGTGAAAGAATGATGTTAGGTGTTTTAATTGGTATGGGATTTAATATCATAGATAAAACAGTAGGCCATTTAGGGTTGATTTATGGAATAAGTCCTGTGTTTATGGCGTTTGCGCCGAGCATTGCGGTTTTAATGTCAGCCCTGTTTTTTCTTAAACGGGTCCAAAGTTGACCTTTTTCTTATACAGATTAATTTATACAATTCACAATTTTATAACATTAATATTGTAGATTAATGTTTATATCTGCGCATACAAAGCCTATTTAACTGTATATAAACTGTTAGACAGTATATAATCAGTCGCTTTGAGTCACATTTAATAAATTAACACCGGAAAAAACCATGCTGGGTAAGCTAGTCAAACTTGTTGTAGGAAGCCGTAACGATAGGCTGGTAAAGAAGAAAAAGAAGTTAGTTAAAAAAATTAACG
>CAIVAH010000296.1 GCA_903903765.1 uncultured Methylococcaceae bacterium | reverse complement strand
CGCCTATCCCGCTTGATAACCAACTACACAGTGTAGTCAGCACCCTACCAAACGTGACGATAAGCGTGAGTATTTATTACAAAAATGAACTTAACTTTATACCATAATTTACTGTTTACAACAAGCCAAGCTCTGTTAAAATCATCAACATAAACACCCTTCTGAACCTCTAACGCTAAGTAATAATGAGTATCACCATAAAATCAGCCTCAGAAATTGAAAAAATGCGCATGGCCGGCAAATTAGCGGCAGACGTATTAGAAATGCTTGAACCCTATGTAGTTGCTGGCATTACCACTGACGAATTAGACAAAATATGTCACGATTATATCGTTGATATTCAACAAGCCATACCTGCACCATTAAATTATCACGGTTTTCCTAAATCCATTTGTACCTCGATCAACCAAACTGTATGCCACGGTATTCCTAGCGATAAAAAACTCAAACAGGGTGATATTGTCAATATTGATATTACCGTCATTAAAGATGATTATCACGGCGATACCAGTAAAATGTTTTGTATTGGTGAAGTTAGTCAACATGCCAAACGCCTGGTTAAAATAACCGAAGAAGCTATGTATCTAGGTATAGAACAAGTTAAAGCAGGCGCCACTCTAGGTGATGTTGGCCATGCTATTCAACAACATGCAGAAAGCAATCGTTATTCTGTGGTAAGGGACTTTTGTGGCCATGGTATCGGAAAAAACTTTCACGAAGAACCTCAAGTACTGCATTATGGTAAACCTAACACTGGCATTACACTGGAAGCTGGTATGATTATTACCATAGAACCGATGATTAATATTGGTAAAAAAGATGTTAAAGTGCTTGCAGATGGCTGGACAGCCGTGACTAAAGATAGAAGTTTATCAGCTCAATTTGAGCACACCATCTTAGTTACCCCTACCGGCTATGAAATTTTAACTTTACGCACAGAAGAGCAATCTCGATTTGAATAAATACATTAATGCGAGTATTTTTGAATGCGCAGACCCACTCGTCCATTTCAAAAGTCTACTTAAACAAAAAGAAATTGAACTCAATTTAAAATTCAATCCCCACGCATCCGTCGCAGATTTATTAAGAGAAAAATCCGACTTTGTTGACCTTATTTTAAAATGTTGCTGGGAATATTTTCTTGGTCAGCATGCCACGCAATTGGCCTTATGCGCAGTCGGTGGTTTTGGGCGCAGAGAGTTATTTCCGCATTCAGACATTGACATTATTATTCTCTTAGATTCGAATGACACCGCACCTTACCAAGAAGCGCTCAGTAATCTGTTTACTTTTTTGTGGGACATTGGCTTAAAACCAGGCCATAGTGTTAGAACGGTTGATGATTGTATTTCAGCCGCACTCAGTGACCAAACGGTAATGACAAGCCTTATGGAAATCAGCTTAATTGCTGGCGATCATGTCCTTTATGACACACTCAAATTAAATATCACCCCCGAACATATCTGGCCATCGGATCAATTCTTTGCCGCAAAAATGGAAGAACAGCGTTTACGCTATGCCAAATTTCATGAAACTGCCTATAACTTAGAACCCAATATAAAAGAAGGTCCTGGTGGTTTGCGGGATATGCAAGTAATCGCTTGGGTATTTAAGCGTCATTATAACTCCTCTACACTTAAAGAATTAATTAAGTATGACTTTCTACCCGAGGAAGAGTATGCAGAACTTATTGCCGCCCGAGATGTCCTTTGGCGAATTCGCTATGCCCTGCATCTTTTAACCAAGCGTGGTGAAAATAGACTTATATTTGATTACCAAAGAGATCTGGCCGAGCAATTTGGCTTTAGTCATAAAGATCAAGCCTACAACCAAGATGTTGAGCAATTTATGCAGTTTTATTTTAAAACTGTACAGGGCTTAGAACGGCTTAATGAAATGCTCTTACAATTATTTAATGAACGTTTTGTTAACACCAACAAACCCCATATCACTGTATCGATCAATGAAAACTTTTTCGCCATCAATGGTTACATTGAAGCTAGTGATGACAAGTTATTTGAAAAAAACCCACTAGCCTTATTAGAAGTTTTTTTTATCCTGCAAAACAACCCCGAACTGATCGGTATTCGCGCTAATACCATACGCTCTATCAGAAAAAACTTGCATTTGATTGATGCTGATTTTCGCCTTAACAAAACCGCTAATAAACTGTTCTTAAATATATTCCGGCAAACCCGAGGTATTACCCACGAATTACGCAGGATGAACCGGTATGGTGTACTTGCAGCATACTTGCCTAATTTTGCGAATATCGTCGCCCGTATGCAATACGATTTATTTCACATCTATACGGTTGACGAGCACACGCTATTTGTCATCCGTAATCTACGGCGCTTTTCTATTAAAGCCCATGAAAAAGAATTTCCACTGTGCCGCGATGTATTCAAACTGATACCTAAGCCAGAAGTTCTTTATATTGCGGCACTTTTTCATGACATTGCCAAAGGTTTAAACGGTGATCATTCTGCTATCGGCGAAAATATCGCTAGAGAATTTTGTCAGCAACATGAATTATCAAAGTTTGATACCGAATTAGTCGCCTGGTTGGTCAAAAGTCATTTAATCATGTCAATGACGGCACAACGTAAAGACATTAGCGACCCTGATGTCATTCATGAATTTGCCCAAAAAGTGACTAATATCGAATATTTAAATCACTTATATTTACTTACCGTTGCTGATATTAGAGCCACTAACCCAGAATTATGGAATGACTGGAAAGACTCGCTTTTAAATAAATTATATTCTGCTACTCATAGAGCCCTACAAAATGGTTTACAGAATCCTGCGACCTTAAGCGAGCGAATTCTGGAAAATAAACAAGATGCCAGAACAGAACTACTGAAACTCGATATAAGCGCCGAAACCATTGATTATGCTTGGCGACATACCAACGATGATTATTTTTTACGTTATTCAAGTGATGAAATTGCCTGGCATACGCAAGCGATTGCCGCGGCCCAAGATAATGATTTACCCTTAGTATTATTACATCCCAAAACTCAACATGGCAGCGCCGAAATATTTATCTATGCTAAAGATAAAGGCCCTATCTTTTCTATTAGCACGGCCACACTTGATCAATTAGGTTTGACCATATTGGATGCCCGAATTATTACAACCCAAGACCAATATGTACTCAACAGCTTCCAAGTACTTGAACAAAGTGGCGCCCCTATTGATGAACCTTATCGAGAAGCACATATTTGTTCGGCATTACGTGTTAATTTAATCAATGGTTTTATCAAAGATCAGATCAATATCCATAGATTATCCAAATCCAGACAAGCGATCCACTTCCCTATTCCTACGCGGGTAAAATTTTTAACTGATCCTTTGAACAGAAGCAGCATCATTGAGATTATAACCACTGACCATGCTGGTTTATTATCCAAAATAGGCAAGGCTTTTATTAAACAAGAGATTAATCTATTAAGTGCAAAAATAACAACGATTGGTAGTCGCGCAGAAGATATTTTTTATATTACTGATTTAGAGCGTAAACCCATCAATGATAAAGCTAAACAACAGCAAATTTGTATAGAACTGACAGCCCTACTAGAAGAGTAAATTAATAATAAATAGACTCGCTTATAAATAACCAAGATTCTGCATAGACCAGAAGGAACATTAATGAACCGTTACAAAAAAATCCACAAGTATATTTTTGTAGGCATTATTAGCAGTTGCGCTAGCATTCCTTTCAAAGTCTATGCTGACAATATCTGGAGTTATCACCAACAAATTGACAGCTTAAATAACCAAACGTACAGCTATGCTGAATCGCCTCTACCCAAACCTGGCCTCTACGATAACATTGTGTTATCTATTGTCTGCAAAGATCATAGATTACAAAGCCTTATAGAAACAGATGAACTAATCGCCTCGCAAGGTAGTAACTTTGGTGTCGAATATCAAGTGGATCAGCACACACCGATTGCTTTAAGCATGAAAACAATGTCTGATTCAAAACGTAAAGGCTATACAGAAAAAGAAGCGACCTCAATGGCAACTGCCCTATTAACGGGCCAAGCCGTTTTTATTAAAGTGAACACAATGATTAGAACCACTTTATCAAGCTCTATCAGTCTTGATAATGCAGTAACAACCATTAGACAGGTGATGGCTGATTGCCAAACAGATAAAATAACGATTAATGAGAGAGATACTAGCTATCAGCTAAACGACTTTGAACGAGACTTTAAACAATTATCTGATAAGCAACAACAACTTATCTTGGGGAAATTAAAACAACTTATACAAGAAAGTCGATAAAATATAGGTATATTTAGCTTAATTTATGTTATGTTTGTCGTAGATACCATGATGTTTACTCTAAGCAATCAAACAAACATGGAATATACTCTTATATTTGTAACAAGATAACCTATATCTAACGTAAATAATCTTATATTTACAATTAAAGGTCTGATATATAAAACAAATACCCTTATACTAACTTTAAATCCTATTGTACTGAAAGCACAATAAGCAATATAAACACCACACTATCTAGTGTAGATTGTTTAAATATATACCGCCTTTTATTGCTTAGCAAGGATTATTCTAGCTAGATTTCTTAAACCATCTGCGGATATTTCTAAACCAAAAGGTGAGCCTATCTTTTCAAGTTCATACATCACATCCGTAGCTGCAATAAACGTAACATATTGCAAAGCCTTTACTTCTGGCAATTCTTGAGATAATGCTTTCAACTGAGGTGCTAAACGCTCCCAGGTATCATTAAAAAACACTCTAACCGGATCTTGACCTTCAGGCGCGTTTTTTGTTAACGCGGTTTGAAAAGCAATCCTCGCTTCTATCAAGGTTTCAGTTAACGCCTCACGCAACTCTGGGGATTTTGCATCATCAACAGCCTGTTCAATTGACTTGGTTAAAAACGTATTCCACTCATCCCATTGTGCCTGCCATTTTTTTTGTTCTGCCTCAGTTAAAGGCGCCACCGTTTTTTTAACCCGTGTTTTTGCGCTAGGCTCATTAAAAGCAAACTTTAAGGCAACCGATTTTTCTTTGGCAACCGCTTCAGTTACTCTCAAACTACTGATTAACGCCAATACTTCAGTGACATTTTCTTTCGGTACATAATCCCTTACGGTTTTCTCTAAATCCACACGCGCCGCATTAAGATCTAATTTAAGCCCAGATAATTGTGGCGCTACAAATTGCGTGATTAAATCCTGAATTTTTGGATCGTTTAACTGCCGCCCTTGCAAATCAGACACAGCCACTTGGGTAACGGGTAAACTTAAGATTGTTTTATCTTTATTCAAGGTCGGTTGCTGCAAAGTATCGAGATTACCTTGCCAGTCAATTAACTTAAGACACTTGCCACCGATATTGGCACCAATACGGGCTTGGACATGATTTTGTAACTTAATCTGCTGCTGTTGCCCAGATACTTTTAAATCGGATAGTTTTAGATAACTACAAGCCTTTTTATCATGCCAAACTTCAGCCGTATTTCCCTCACCTTTATACAACTCATTAAGCATTTCTTTTTTAATAAGGTTGTAATCCAAATCAATAGGAACAATGATTTGTTTAGCATGGCTCAGTTGACTGACTAAACACAAACCACCCATTACAATAGAGCTTAAACATTTATTCATGAAGTGTTTTCTTATATAGATGAGTGTTATACAAGGTATATATCAGTGGCGCTTAAAGTTTTATGCGCTCCTAACAATTCTATAACGATAGGCGAGGAAACTAACGCAGAACCATCGGCATCATAATACAACGTACCCGTGCTAGAATTATAAATAAAACGATTTCCTATTGCATTAGCAACACCCGTTGTATTACTAATAAAACGAACATCATTACTAGTTAGATTACCCGTGGAATTCATCCCTGGTAAAACAATAGCACTAAATTGTAATTTATCTGAACCAGATACAAAGTCACTGATACTATCGACATTACTTAAAGTAGCAGGAGCAGTATCAAACCAAAAAATGTCACGCCCAATACCGCCAGTCAAAACGTCCTTCCCAGCACCACCCACGATAAGATCATTGCCGGCATCACCCGTGATAGTATCATCACCCGCCGTACCTTTTATTAAATCATTACCAGTTCCACCTGCTAGGGTGTCGTTACCGTCTCCACCCATAATGGTGTCATCACCCGCCCCACCATTTATTAAATTTGCTAGCGCATTACCGGTCAACCTGTTAGCAAGTTCGTTACCTATCGCATTAATTTTACCTGCACCAATTAATGTCAGATTCTCAATATTAACCCCTAAGCTATGAGTGACACTATTATTAACTGTATCAACACCTTCGATCGGATTTTCAATGACTTTATCACCGATATTGTCTAGATAATAGATATCATTACCTAGACCACCAATCATACTATCAATACCAAGACCACCATTTAAGGTATCAGCGCCAGCAGCACCAGTCAGCGTATCGTTACCCGCTAAAGCATTAAATTTATCATTGCCTAAAGTCCCGACTAACGAATCATTAGCATAAGATTCCGTTACACCTTGCTGGATGAATTTAACAACTAACGTTTTAGTCGTGGTTAATAGACCATCTGAAACCATTATTTTAAAACTATCTGAAGTGGTCACGGCCAACCCTTCAATGCTCGATTTATTTGGCGTAAAGGTATATGCACCTGTTTTAGTATTAACGCTAAAAGTACCACGACTATTCTTTAAGCTACTATTCTCTTGATTAAGAATACCGCCCACAACACTATAAGTTAAAGTGCTCTTTTCTGCATCAGTGGCAAAAAAACCTCCATTAGCTATCACAAAAGTGTCATCAAATCGCGTATCCGTATAATTAATCGCCAAAGGTTGAGTTAACACTGGAGCATTATCACTGATTAATTGACTAGTAAATTTACCTAGAGTTTTACTTACATTACCCGCGGCATCTGTTTGCCTTACTTCAATCAAGTTTGCTGCATATTTACCTAAAGGCACTTTAAAACTTGATCCCGAACCAACTAACCAAGTTTTACCCCCATTTAAGGTATAGTCCCAGTGCGCTCCAGCCTCAACATCAGTCACTTTAATAATGCCTGATCCGGTAATTGCTGCACCCGCGGTAGTTTGATTGATTGAGTTAATAAGTATGCTCGACAAAGGCAAAGGAACATCTTTGTAAGCACCATCAGATGTACGGCCCGTTTGAACAAAAGAAATACTATCAACTACTGAAATACCAGATAAAACCTTACCAAAGACGGCATAACCAGAACTTGAACTAGTGTAATTTAAAAAAGCATTATCAACAGTATTTATAAAAAATTGTGCAGAAGCTGAGTTTGGGTCATTGGTTCTTGCCATTGCAATAGTGCCACGCAAATTAGACAAACCATTATTTGACTCTAAAATAATCGGAGAATAAATAGAATTCCTGATAAAGCCATAGATAGGGTCAGTAGTATCACCGGAAGTACCGGCTAATCCCGCCTGAATCATAAAGTCTTTAATGACTCTATGAAAAATGGCATCAGTATAAAATCCAATATTGACATACGCCAACATGTTAGCTACTGTTATCGGTGCTTGCTGAGGTTGAAGCTCAATCACCACTTTACCGGACGCTTTAACATTCCCGGCTGTAGTAACAGTCATGGAAATCTGTGGATTTACTGTCCATTGATAATATGTATCAGTTACTAACTTTGGTGCGACGGGAGGCGTGGTATCGTTAACTGTTGCCATAGTAAAGATTGCTTATTAGCTATTAGGGTGAATGATTTGAATAAGTTACATTATAAATTGTTAACAAAAACTCTCCTAACAATATATGATTTTGTATCTAATGTTATGACCTTATAATTGTGTAACGACCATAAATAATTATCTAACGCCTCTGCAAGATAATGCCTTGGATTATTTATACCCGCCATGTTTATTGCCTTAAGATTAATTTGAAATTATTATAGAATATTTAGAAAATACCAAATAATTTACTTGTATAGGGGCAAAATTATTTTTTTTCAAAAAAAACATGCATCTACAAGACCCTGAGAAATTGCTTACACTAATATCTAATGCCGCAGCAGACAGGCATTTAGCTATTCTTAAAAAATATTTTCCATCACTATAGGCCACCATGAAATCATTTTGTTTTTTTTTCTTGCTTATTTTCACAACCGCAAGTTCAGCCATTGAGATTGGCTCACCAGCACCTAACTGTGATCTTAAAGAAGTTTATTCGGGCACGCCTGTTGAATTAACAAAACCAGGCAAGGTTCTTTATGTTGATTTTTGGGCATCTTGGTGCGGACCTTGCGAACAATCAATGCCTTTTTTAGATCAAATCAACACAGAACTAAAAGCCAAAAACTTTGAAGTGATTGCAATTAATCTTGATGAAACCAAAGAAGATGCGGAACAGTTTTTAAAAAACCACAAAGTAAACTTTACCGTCGCAATGAATCCAGATAATCAATGCCCTAACAGTTATGGTGTTCTTGCTATGCCATCGTCTTATCTAATCGATAAGCAAGGTAAAATCAGATTTATACAACTAGGTTTTCGCACTGAAGAAAAAGCTGAATTACGCGCAAAAATAGAAAAGCTTTTAGCCGAGTAATATTAAATAGCTTGGCTAGTACTATCAACAAATTCAAATTATTATTCTCAAGGTGTAGCTAATTTCGGCGCGATAGGTAGTGGCGTACAACTTAATAAAGAATTCTTTAATCGCTTAAATTTAGGTTTTGGAATCGACTTCTACGAACGCAAAACAAACTATGGAATGAGCAGCGGCAGTGGCATAACTGTTGACGATTTTAGTTTTTCTATGTTCTCAGCTAAGATTAACTTTAAATACTAGATTATTAACAAATATAAAATACATGGTTTTAAAATAACAACAATAAAATCATGTCTTTAGATAGGCGCACATTTGTCGGAATTAACCTTATTTAATTATCAATTCAAGGCGATGGGATCACCCTGTCAAGTGCAGATATATAGCACTGATAAAGTTGCAGCAAAAAGTATTGCAGACCTTGTTATTAAAGATGTATATCGCTTAGAACAAAAATATTCTCGCTATAACCCAGACAGTTTTTTATCTGAAATCAATCGTTACGCCGCAGCAGGTAAATCAGTTGAAGTGGATCATGAAACAGCTAGCCTATTAAATTATGCCGTCACTTGTTATGAACAAAGTGATGGGCTTTTTGATATCACTTCAGGCGCATTGCGCAAAGTATGGAAATTCACCCAATCCACACCCCCCTTACCTAACCCCAAACATATTGATAAAGCCTTAAAGAAAATCGGCTGGGAAAAAGTACGCTGGACTCAATCAAAATTAAGCTTTTCTCATATCGGCATGGAGATTGATTTTGGCGGCATTGTTAAAGAATATGCTACTGATAGAGCGGCCGCTATGGCTGCTCAATTAGGGATCAAATATGGTTTAGTCAACTTAGGTGGCGATATCAAAGTCATTGGCAGCCATCCCGACGGCAAACCTTGGCAAATAGGCATTCAACATCCTCAAAAGAAAGACGATATCATTAGCGCCATTGGCTTAATCGGTGGCGGTATGGCAACAAGTGGTGATTATGAAAGATGTATGCTAATTAATGGCAAACGCTATGGCCATATCCTAAATCCCAAAACTGGCTGGCCCGTGCAATACTTTTCTTCTGTTACTGTCGTCAGTGATTTTTGTGTATTAGCCGGAAGTGCTTCTACAATTGCTATGCTAAAAGAAGCAGAAGGCGCACAATGGCTAAGTAGCCTAAATCTTGCACATCAATGGATTGATCATGAAGGAACTGTGGGCGGAAGTATTACAACATTAACAGAAAATTTATCAAGTTAAGCAATCTGCTTACCCAACCACATACCTAAACCTACCACCAATAACACGGCTAAACTATTAGTTGCAAACACTGACAATATAACCGAGGTATGTGTTTCAAACGCATAACCCTGCTCAATTAAAAAGAAAATAATATATAAGCCTGATAAAGTAAGGTACACACCGACTAATATCACCATAATAGCAGCACGATAATCCAAAGCCAGTTCAACTTTCTGTAAAATCAAAGTCGCAATTATGCCAATTAAGAACGCCCCAATCGCATTTACAATAAATAAAGCATAAGGTATAACAATACCACTCCAATTAATCATACCTCCGGTTACAAACAAAACTCGTCCAAACAATAAACCTATCCAAACCGCTACTAAACAAGCTAACACACTAATTAATATATTCAACCCAGCCTTGCTTAGATTGCCCTGCTCTAGCAAATATATAGTTTCTAATGAAAAAGTAGAAAACGTAGTAAACGCTCCAATAAAGCCGACTAAAATGGCGGCCCTATATTCCACTGCGATGGCAATACGTTCCAATATAAGGGCTTCAGTTAATAAACCCATTAAAAATGACCCCACCAAATTGACAGCCAATGTACCATAAGGAAAGCCACGCCCTAACCATTGATATAAACCTGAAGACATTAAAAAACGAATAACCGCACCAAAGGCGCCACCCAAGGCAATTGAAATCAGTTGATTCATCTTTAATACTTAATAAAATGTTCTCGGTAATACTGTAATTCTTCTATCGATTCGATAATGTCATCTAAGGCCTGATGCGTTGACTCCTTTTTAAAACCTTCTTTTACTTGAGGCGCCCAACGAGACGCTAATTCTTTTATCGTAGAAACATCAATACTTCGATAATGGAAATAAGCCTCTAACTTCGGCATATAACGATATAAAAAACGCCTATCCTGCCCAATACTATTCCCACACATAGGAGAGATTTTAGCAGGCACCCATTGCTGTAGAAAGTTAATTGTTTGTAACTCTGCTTCCGCATCATCAATCATAGAAGCCTTAACTCGGTCTATTAAGCCGGATTGACCATGATGCGTTTGATTCCACTCATCCATCGCCGCTAAAGCAGCATCAGACTGCTTAACAGCCATTACTGGCCCTTGCGCTAAGATATTTAAATTTTTATCAGTCACAATAGTAGCTATTTCAATAATTAAGTCGGCATCAGGATTTAGCCCCGTCATTTCGAGGTCTATCCAGATTAGATTCTCAGAATCTTGGTTCATTTGTTGATTCCATTGTAAAAAATGTTAAGGTTAGTGTAGCATTACCGAATATTTGCGTCTAACTCTTAAAATTAAAATCTGACTGATGAATACATTTACTATTATTTTTATAATCGCCCTGATTATTTCTAATTCTATCCAATTTTATCTAGCTTATCGTCATGGCAAGTTTGTTAATCAACACAAAAATGCTGTACCAGAAGCGTTTAAAGACAAAATCCCCTTGACTGCGCATCAAAAAGCCGCTGATTATACCCAGGCTAAATTAAGCGTAGGTAGAATTGATGAATTTTTAGGTATCGCTGTTTTACTTGCTATCACCCTAGGTGGTGGCATTAACTGGACATTTGCATATGCCGCAACCCTAATTAATTCACCCCTTTGGGCAGGTGTTGCTGCAACAGCTAGCATCTTTTTAATGATGAGTTTAGTAGATATCCCAACGAGTTTGTATCAAACCTTTGTTATAGAAGAAAAATTTGGATTTAACAAAAGTTCTGGAGCACAGTTTGCAAAAGACTTGCTTATGCAAACAGTCTTAGGTGGCATCATCGGTTTACCCATTTTAGCGTTAATTTTATGGGTAATGGACAATGTAGGCTCTACTTGGTGGCTATGGGCATGGGGTATTATCATGGGCTTTTCATTATTAATGAGCTGGCTATACCCTACTCTAATTGCACCATTATTCAATAAATTTACCCCAATGCCAGAAGGCGCCTTAAAAGATCGTATTCAGGGTTTATTAGCGCGTTGTGGTTTTAACAGCCAGGGCATTTTTATTATGGATGGTTCAAAACGATCAGGACATGGCAATGCTTACTTTACTGGTTTAGGTAACAACAAGCGCATCGTATTTTTTGATAACTTAGTAGAATCTTTAGAAGATGAAGAATTAGAAGCGGTTTTAGCGCATGAACTAGGTCATTTTAAATGTAAACACGTAATTAAAATGTTGATTTCGACTTCTATCATGAGCTTAATCAGCTTAGGCATCTTAGGTTGGCTAATCGATCAAGATTGGTTTTACACTGGCTTAGGTGTGGGTTTAGAACAAAAATCTCATGCAACCGCTTTATTACTGTTTATGTTGGTGTCTTCAACCTTTACGTTTTTTATGCAACCCATTAGTGCTTACTTTCAAAGAAAATTTGAATTTGAAGCGGACAGTTTCGCGGCTGAACATTCTAAAGCCAGCAAATTGATCAGTGGGCTAGTTAAACTTTACGAAGAAAACGCAAATACCTTAACACCAGACCCTTTATATTCGGCTTTTCATTACAGCCACCCACCCGCCGCGATTCGAATAGCTCACTTAAACGCCAAATCATAGTGGCGGACTTACAAGAAGGCCTAGTTATATCACATCTAGGCCAAGGAATTGCCGTCGAACACGACGGCAAGATCATTCTTTGCCAAACCCTCCGGCGCTTAGACACCGTCGCCGTAGGAGACAAAGTACTATGGACACTCGCAGCACCCGATCAAGGCAGAATAGAAGAAATTCTACCGAGACGCTCTGTCTTAGCCAGACCCTCTAAAAATGATAAATTACGCCCCGTTGCGGTTAATCTAGATAGAATCTTTATCGTGTTTGCAGTAGAACCACACTGTGACTTTTTATTACTCGATCAATATTTAACCATCTGTGAAAATAACAATATTGATGCGGCCTTAGTTCTTAATAAAACTGATTTATATCAATCCGAAGCGATAGAAACAGAATTAAAAACCTATACTGATTTAGGTTACGTTCTTTATCGAGTCAGTGCAAAAGAAAATAGCGGTCTAGATAACCTTAAAGAAGCTTTAAAAGATCAAGTGAGTATGCTGGCAGGACAATCGGGTGTAGGGAAATCTTCTTTAACCAATACCATTATTCCGGATAAAACACTTAAAACCAATACCATCTCTGCAACCACTAAACATGGTCGCCACACCACCACTGCTGCAACGCTTTATCATTTACCTGAGGGTGGTGATTTAATCGACAGTCCAGGTGTGGCAATTTTTGGTTTAGCGGGTCTATCAGAATATCAATTAGCCAATGGCTATAGAGAGTTTCAACCGTATATAGATCAATGTCAGTTTAACGATTGTCGTCATCTTAAAGATAAAGGTTGTGCAATTGTTGCCGCCTTAGAGAATGGCGAAATCACCAGCACCCGCTATGATCGATTCTTAAAGCTACGTGAAAAAATGGCGTTGAAGAATTAATTAAACGCGGTTTTCTGTCGATACAAAGCCAAAACTTGTCTTACATAATTTTGAGTTTGCGGATAAGGAGGAATTTGATTGTTATTACGGATGACTGCATTTTCTCCCGCATTATAAGCAGCAAGTGCTAAACCTAAATTTGGTTTAAATAACTCGATCAAATATTTTAAATAACGTGTCCCTCCATCTACATTCTGATGAGGATTATTTCTATCCAACACCCCAAAACGCTTTGCAGTCTCTGGCATTAACTGCATTAAACCAACCGCTCCTTTTGATGATTGCGCGGTAACATTATAAGCAGATTCTGTTTCGATGACCGCACGAACCAATCTGGAATCCACTTGATGCTTATCAGCAATTTGCTCAATAAAACGATCAAAGTTATTTTTATTGGGTGTGATTAAGCGCCCTAAACTTAAAGCATCAAAATCATCTAGATCAGGGGGGGGAGTTTTAATGATAGAAACTGGTCTTGGAACACTTTTAATAATACGTTGATAATGGTCGTTCTTAGGTTTATCTGTATAAAAAACAGCACCATGACTATCAATAAATTTGTAAACATCAGCCCATACAGGCTGATAGAAACCTAGACTGATTAAAATTGCAAAACATCGAATAATCAACATAAGCTCTTTACAACAATCATTATTAGTTAGCATGCATGAATAATATCTAGTCAATAAATCCTAATTACGAATTAGTAACCGAAACTGCCCCAGACATTCTAGTTAAGCCTAATTTGCCTTAACTACGACTATACTAACCGCTTTAAGGGCCTTTTGACGCGCTTCCTCAGTTGTGTTGGCTGTCGCTAAAGCGACACCCATACGTCTATATACATAAGCTTCTGGCTTACCGAATAATCTAATTTCTGTATCAGAATCCGCTAACGCTAATGCTAAGCCTTCATATACTACACCTTTTGCATCCAAACCACCTAAAATAACCGCACTTGCACCTGCTTGCTGTAATTGGGTGTTAACCGGTAAACCCAAAATGGCCCTAGCATGGAGTTCAAATTCATTTTGTCTTTGGGTTGCCATCGTCACCATACCTGTATCATGCGGGCGAGGACTCACTTCGCTAAACCAAACTTTATCGCCTTTAATAAACAACTCTACGCCAAATAAACCTAAACCACCGATTTCTTGGGTCACTTTATAAGCAATCTCTTGTGATAACTTTAAAGCAGCCTCTGTCATTACCTGTGGTTGCCAACTCTCACGGTAATCACCATTCTCTTGGACATGACCTATCGGCTCACAGTAATAAGTTTGCACCACACCACTGGTATCTAAGGCTCTAACCGTTAATAAGGTAATCTCAAAATCAAAATCAATCTTTGCTTCTACTATCACTTTACCGGTATCAACACGGCCACTAGATTTAGCATAATCCCAAGCCGCTTGTAATTGATCAGCGGTTTTAACCATAGACTGGCCTTTGCCTGAAGAAGACATGGTGGGCTTAATAAAACACGGATAACCAATACCGCCATTAACTGCCGCTTGTAATTCTGCAAAGTTCACAGCGAAGGCGTAAGCAGACGTAGGTAACATTAATTGCTCTGCTACTAAGGTTCTAATACCTTCTCGATTCATGGTCAATTGAATAGCTCTGGCATTGGGTACAACGGTACATAAACCTTCCGCTTCAATTTCTGCTAGAGCCTGAGTTGCAATTGCTTCTATTTCTGGAATAATAAAATGCGGTTTTTCTTTAGCAATCAAATCCTTGACTGCATCACTGTCCGTCATATCAATCGTATAACTGCGATGCGCAACCTGATGCGCTGGGGCATTTTCATAACGATCAACAGCAATCACTTCTACACCATAGCGTTGCAAAGAAATAGCCACCTCTTTACCCAACTCACCACTGCCCATAAGTAAAGCTTTAGTTGCACCAGGGGTTAACGCTGTACCTATTGTCATTTAGTGTCCGCCAAATAATTGTCTATATCTTCTTTTGAAAAACCAATCTTTTTAGCTACTCGATCTGCATGACTAACCCGAGAAATCCCATGAATTAACTTATAGGTAGGTAAATCATCGGCAAACTCAACTTGTCTGGGCAAACCGATACGTTTTTTAACAAACTTATCGACTAATTGATGATTATGGGTAATAAGTATAGTGCTATTACCTTTACGATAAAAACCATCTAATACGTTAGCTGACGAGTCCATCTTCTCTTCAAAAGTAGTGCCTTCTGATAATTCATCTAATACCACTAACCTTTTAGGCGTGGTAGCTAAGAAAATATCTCTAGTACGTTTTAATTCGGTACCAAAACGACCTTCACCATCATTTAAATG
>CAIVAH010000295.1 GCA_903903765.1 uncultured Methylococcaceae bacterium | reverse complement strand
TGTTGCAAGGTTCAGCAAGTATTAAAGAAAAATTAGATCAAGCTAAAACAGATTTAGAGGCGGCTTCTCGGGCTAATGATTTTGGACGTATGTCAGAATTACAATATGGCATTATTCCGGAGTTAGAAAAACAGTTAGCTAGTTCGGTACCTGATGAATCTCATAAGATGACTTTGTTGCGTAATAAAGTGACTGATGAAGAAATCGCAGAAGTGGTTTCTAAATGGACGGGCATTCCGGTTTCAAAGATGATGGAAGGTGAACGCGAAAAACTCTTAAGTATGGAAGACTATCTTGCTAAACGTGTGGTTGGTCAATCAGAAGCACTTAAAGCTGTTAGTAATGCAATTCGCCGTTCACGAGCAGGCTTGTCTGATCCTAATCGTCCGAATGGATCATTCTTATTTTTGGGGCCAACAGGCGTAGGTAAAACTGAGTTATGTAAAGCTTTAGCTGAATTCATGTTTGATACCACCGATTCTATGGTGCGTATTGATATGTCTGAATTTATGGAAAAACATTCGGTAGCACGTTTAATTGGTGCGCCTCCAGGTTATGTGGGTTATGAAGAGGGTGGTTATTTAACAGAGTTAGTGAGACGCAAACCTTATTCCGTTATCTTGATGGACGAAATCGAAAAAGCCCATCCTGATGTGTTTAATATTTTATTACAAGTCTTAGATGATGGACGCTTAACGGATGGTCAAGGTAGAACTGTGGATTTTAGGAATACCGTGATTGTGATGACCTCTAATATTGGTTCAGATATTATTCAAGAGTTAGCGGGTGAAGCCTTGTATCCTGTGATGAAAGCAGCGGTGATGGAGAGAGTAGGTCAGCAATTTAGACCTGAGTTTATAAATCGTATTGATGAGGCCGTGGTATTTCATCCTTTAGCGAGAGAGCAAATCAGAGCGATTTCTAGTATTCAGATTGAACATCTACGCGTGCGCTTAAGAGATAAAGAGATTGGCTTTGAAATATCTGATCAGGCCTTGGATATATTGGGTGAAGCTGGATTTGATCCCGTTTATGGCGCAAGACCGATGAAACGCGCTATACAACAACAGTTAGAAAATCCCTTAGCGCAAGCTATTTTAGGTGGTCAATTTATGGCGGGAGATACTATCAAGGTAACTGCAGATGTTACTGGTTTACATTTCGCAAAAGTATAGCATTTTAAAACTTCTTTAATAAAAGCTCGTTGTTCTAATTAATAGTAAGATTAGCGCAACGAGTTTTTTTGTATTCATGCTATAAATCAGCTTGAAAATTGACTGCCGTCAACTACAATTTTTAATTTAAGTCCAGGGTGAAAGCCTTTAGCCAATACCATGGCGTTGGTTTTTCGTAACTCATTGACTGTGACATTAAATTTCTTAGAAATTTGCATCAGTGAGTCATTTTTACCTACCGTATAATTAACTAAATGCAATGGTGCTGCACTCGCAACCTGTTGATTGGCGGCTTTAATGGTTAATTTCTTGCCTAGTTCTAAGGTCGTTTTATCAGTAATATTGTTCCAAGCAGCAAGTCTTTTGGAGATACAGAAAAGCGTTGTGATATATTGAATAAAGTATCACCTTTTTTGATTTCATAACTCTGGTTAGCTTGTGTTTTGGTTTTGCTGGTTTTTTCAAGTTGAGCTATAACCGTTTTATTTAAATTAGGTTTAGCTTCGCTGGGTATTTGAATATTCATACCCAAATGCACTTTATTAGTTTTTAAATTATTTAAGTCTTGCAGTTCTTTAGCCGTTGTATGGTTTTTAGTGGCAATACTGGCTAAATTATCACCGGCTTTAATTTTGTATGTGACTGTCGTGGGTTTTAGTAAATTCTCTCTTCTATCCGTATGCAGCAACGTCGGTTTAGGTTGCGATTCATGGATGTGTTTAACTGCCATTCTTTCTGAGAAAGGTAATTCAGCGAGTTTGTTTTTAAAGTGTTCAGCATGATCAACGGGCACTAATAATCTATGTGGGCCTTGTGGAGCTGTAGTGGCTTTGTTAAAACCGGGATTTAATTTTAAAAAAATATGGAGTGGGGTGTTGGCCAGTTCTGCGGCTTTATTTAAATCTAAAGGCGATTTAATATCAACGACTTCAAAATACGGTCGATTAGGGATATGTTGAAGATTAACATTATATTCATCAGCATTGCCAAATATCTTTGCAATGGCTAGTAAGCGCGGCACATAATCTTCTGTTTCATTTGGTAAATCTAGAGACCAATAATCAGTTGGTAAATTAAGCTCGGTATTTTTGTCGATAGATTTTTTAACGCGACCTTTACCACAGTTATAGGACGCTAAAGCTAATAACCAATCACCTTCAAATGTTTCATTGAGTTCTTTAAGATAGGTTGTGGCCGCTTTTGTTGAGGCATAAATATCTTTTCTGCCGTCATACCAATCATTTTGTAATAAACCATATTCCCTACCTGTGGCAGGCACAAATTGCCACAGACCAGACGCATCTGCCTTTGAATAAGCATCAGGTACAAAAGCACTTTCTACTACAGGAAGTAAAGCCAGTTCCCCGGGCATTTTTTTCGCTTCTATTTCATCTAAGATATGACTCAGGTATGGCTCTGCGCGTTGTTGAATAACCGCTAGGGCGGCAGGATGGTCTAGATACCAATATAACTCCCTATCAACACGAGGGTTATTAATTTCTGGTAATGAGTATAACGATAACATGCGCTCCCAAACCGTATTCTTATGATTTGAGGCTGTTTTATTGGCGTTATGTAGGTGTAAGTTGGGATATTCATGCCTGCCACTGTTATCGTCTTGAGCGGGTTGGGCAGGGGCATTATCCGTTAAATTTAAACCTTTTTTGGGTGCATCTGAACAGCCAACAATCGTTAATGATGAAGATAATAACAATAGATTAATTGATCGGTTAAATTTAACTCGCATTATTTTTAAACCTTACTTTATATTTACTTTCTTTAATTTAATGATACCATTTTTTTATGTAAATATCATCAGGCCAACAGTGTGACGGATGTAATTAATGAAACGTAATTTTTTATTTTCTTGGTATCAGACGCCAAGAGGCAAGTTGCTTAAAGATTTAGAGATTGAATATTTGCAGAAAGCCATCACTGTTAGTTGCCAGCAACATATCTTGCAAATTGGCGGTTTAACTTGGGAAAACGAATACCTCGATTGTGATTTATATAAAAACTTTACGATATTAGATGTTAAAGGCATGGGCTGTGATAATGCTCAACACATACAAGCCAAAGCATTTGCTTTACCGGTGCAAACTGAATCTATGGATATGGTAATTGTGCCACATCTACTTGAGTTTGATACGCATCGCTTTCAAACGATGCGAGAAATTGAGCGAGTATTAAAGCCAGAAGGCATTTTAATTATTATAAATTTTAATCCCTTGAGTATATGGGTTAGATATCAGTTTCTATTAGAGAAAAAGTTGTCAGATTCTTGGCGAGGGTATTTTATCTATCGTTCAAGAACTTTGGATTGGTTAAAGCTATTAAACTTTGAGGTGACTGCCTCTTCAAAGTTTAATTTAGATTCCGTAATAACTAAGCAAGGCCGCTTTATTAATGATGGTTTTTCTTATTTTTATAATGCCTATGCGATAAGAGCTATAAAACGAAGATACAATATTATCCCGCTAACGCCAGTTAAAAATGCAAATACGCAATTTAGTTTGGTTAATGCCATGAATGCTGTCACACATAATAATAGCCATGAATAATGTACAAAGGTTATATTTAATCTAACATTAATTGCTGATTAATATCTTCAAGATCAGACTCTATAATGATGCCCGTGGCTGCTTTTAACTTAAGAATATTAATCAAATACCCATAACGCGTTTGTAACAAATCCCGTTTGGCACTAAACAGCTGTTGTTGTGCATTTAATAAATCCACACTCGTGCGTGAACCCACATCATAACCCACGGTAGTTGAGTCTAATTGGCTTTGGCTACTGACTAAGGCTTGCTCATAGGCTTTTAACTGCGCAATAGTGGTATTTAAATTTAAATACGCGCGTTGGGTTTCCTGTTCCATTTGCCGACGAGCCGCATCGACATCACTAAGGGCCTTTTGTTTGTTAGAAACAGCTTGCCGAACCCGAGAGTTGGTCGCACCACCTTGATAAAGGGGTACTTGTAATTGTAAACCTATTGAACCGATTTTAAGGTCGTTACCAAATCCATAATAACTACTACTTGCATAGTTATCGGAGACATTAGCGACTGCATCTAAAGTAGGTAAGTGTCCAGCGTTTGCGCGTTCTATTTCTTGTTCAGCGTACTTTGCCGATTCTTGTAAGATTTGGATATTTAGATCATTTTCAGCGCCCACCTCTAGCCATTTATCCAAACTTTGTTCTAAGGTATTAGGTTTGAGCGTTGGTTTTATGCTGGCTAGTTTTTGAGGAATTTCCCCTGTTAGCAATTGCACGGCTGTTAAGGCAATTTGATGATCATTGAGTGCGGCTATTTCTTGTGCAGCTACTAAATCGAAGCGAGCTTGGGCTTCATTCACATCTGTCATGGTTAAGGTGCCGGCATTAAAGTTTGCTTTGGCTTGTTCTAATTGCTTTGTTATGGCGGATTTTTGCGCGTTGAGTAATTCTATTTTGTCTTGAGTTTGCAAGACATCAAAATAAGCTAGGCTAGTACGTAAAATTAAATTTTGTTGGGTTAAATTTAATTGTTTATCCGCTAAACTTACCTGAGTTTTAGCTTGATCCATTGCGACTAGATTTTGTTTACGATAAATAGGTTGTTGTGCCTCAATACCCACTTGATACCCCCCAAAAGATTGATTGCCTCCTTGGAATGGAACACCCGCGCCGATAAAAGCAATATTTGTCGTGGCCGCATTTGCACTGGCATTAAAGTTAACGACAGGTCGATATAACGCTTTGCTTTGTTCGATAAGTTCTTGAGCGGCTTGATTTGCATTTAATGCCGAGGCTAGCGTTGCATCATGAGCTAAGGCCAAGTGATAAATATCTATTAATGATTGGGCTTTAAGTTCTGCTGATATACCGGATGTTAACCAGACATTGCTACAGAGTAAAGCCATAGCGAGGCCGCCATGTTTTATTAAAACTTTACCCATTAAAGACATTTTAATATTCATTACAAAATTCCGTTTCAATCTTAACACCAAACCAAGCCGCATAAAGAGCGGGTAAAAATAGCACGGTCAACAAAGTCGCAATGGCTAAACCGCCCATGATAGCGACAGCCATTGGGCCAAAAAACACGCTTTGAGTTAATGGAATCATGGCTAAGATAGCCGCAGCAGC
>CAIVAH010000294.1 GCA_903903765.1 uncultured Methylococcaceae bacterium | reverse complement strand
CTGCAGGAATACCCGTAATAGATTCTGTGTTTTCTGGAGAATGGCGAGTATCAGCGACAAAAGTACGCCATTTGTTGAATGACGCGACATCACAACGCTCATTAACAAACGCTTCATCGACTAGATTTTCTGAAACAATCACATGCGCAAAGGCATTAATTACGGCAACGTTCGTGCTAGGACGGAGTTTTAAATGATAATTAGCGGTAACATGTGGTGAGTTTTTAACTAAATCTATCTCACGTGGATCAACAACGATCAGCTTAGCGCCTTGACGTAAGCGTTTTTTCATTTGTGAACCAAAAACAGGGTGACCATCAGTTGGGTTAGCACCAATCACAATGATAACGTCAGCTTGCATCACGGAATCAAAGTCTTGAGTACCTGATGATTCACCAAAAGTTTGTTTTAAGCCGTAACCTGTTGGTGAGTGACATACGCGAGCACAGGTATCTACATTATTATTACCAAATCCAGCGCGAATCAGTTTTTGCATAACGTAAACTTCTTCGTTAGTACAACGTGATGAAGTGATGCCACCAATAGCATCTTTGCCATATTGTGTTTGGATGCGTTTTAATTCGGATGCCGCATGATTAATTGCTTCTTCCCAACTGACTTCTTGCCATGCGTCTTTGATGCTGGCTCTAATCATCGGTTTAGTAATACGATCTTTGTGGGTTGCATAGCCAAATGCAAATCTACCTTTAACACAGGAATGACCGTGGTTCGCTTGGCCATTTTTGTTTGGAACCATCCGGATTACCTGTTCACCTTTCATTTCTGCTCTAAATGAACAACCTACGCCACAATAGGCACATGTAGTAACAATAGCATGTTCAGGTTGACCATGATCAATAACAGATTTTTCCATTAATGTTGCAGTAGGGCACGCTTGCACACAAGCACCGCACGAAACACATTCAGAATCCATGAAAGCTTCGTTTTGGCTGGGTGATACTTTAGAGTCAAAACCACGACCATCAATCGTTAAGGCGAAAGTACCTTGGGTTTCTTCACAGGCTCTTACGCAACGTGAACAAACAATACATTTACTCGGGTCAAAACTGAAATAAGGGTTACTCTCGTCTTTTGCAGCCTGTAAGTGCGTTTCAACAGGGTTATAACGTACTTCGCGTAAACCGACTGCTCCGGCCATATCTTGTAATTCACAATCACCGTTTGCCGAACAAGTTAAACAATCAAGTGGGTGATCAGAAATATAAAGTTCCATAACTCCACGACGGACTTCAGCCAATCGTTGATTTTGAGTTGTCACCTTCAAACCTTCACCACAAGGCGTTGTGCATGAAGCTGGCATTCCTCGACCACCCTCAATTTGGACGATACAAAGACGACATGAACCAAAAGGTTCTACGCTATCAGTAGCGCAAAGTTTTGGTATATCAATACCGATAGAAGAAGCTGCTCGCATTATGGAGGTGCCTTCAGGAACGCTGACTTTAAAGCCATCGATCTCTAAATTAACTAATTTGCTTGAGGGGCTTGCTGGGGTGCCAAAATCTTTATCTTTATTGATACTCATCATTAATTCCTCGTGTCTTTATACGGCTGTGTTAGCTTGATCATCAACACCGAAGTCTTTCGGAAAATGATTTAAAGCACTTAGTACTGGATAAGGCGTCATACCACCCAGAGCGCAGAGCGACCCGTTTAGTAGGGTGTTGCAAAGGTCACGCAGTAAAGGGATGTTTTTATCCAGTGCTTGACCAGCAATAATTTCGTCTATGACCTCGTAACCACGTGTCGAACCAATACGGCATGGTGTACATTTTCCGCAAGATTCAGCAGCGCAAAATTCCATGTTATAACGTGCTAATTCAGCCATGTTAGCTGTGTCATCAAATGCCACTACACCTCCATGACCCAATACTGTCCAATTCGCAGCAAAAGCTTCATAGTCTAAAAGCGTGTCAAATTGAGATTCAGGCAAATATGAACCTAAAGGACCGCCAACTTGTACAGCTTTTATGGGACGACCTGTTGCTGAGCCACCACCAAAATCGTATAACAATTCACGCAATGTCATCCCAAAGGCAACTTCAACTAAGCCTGTGTTTTTAAGATTGCCCGCCAATTGCAGAGGGAGAGTGCCTCGTGATCTACCCATACCAAAGTCACGGTAATAATCACCGCCTTTATCTAAAATAATAGGTACAGAAGCTAAAGATATAACATTATTAACAACTGTTGGCTTACCAAATAAACCACTGATAGCAGGTAGGGGCGGTTTAAAACGCACTAATCCACGTTTGCCTTCTAAACTTTCCATAAGGGAAGTCTCTTCGCCACACACATATGCACCAGCCCCTAAACGCACTTCTAAATTGAAAGTTTTACCACTACCTTCAATGTTTTCTCCTAAATAACCTGCTTCATAGGCTTTTTTTATAGCTGTATTTAAAGCGATGTGAGCATGCGGATATTCAACACGCAGATAAAT
The DNA here is from genome assembly GCA_903903765.1 of uncultured Methylococcaceae bacterium. GTDB lineage: Bacteria > Pseudomonadota > Gammaproteobacteria > Methylococcales > Methylomonadaceae > Methylobacter_C. The sequence goes on along the minus strand of CAIVAH010000294.1, from coordinate 1,851 downwards.
GTAGCCTTGAGTCGCACCGACGGCGATACCGGCGATAGTCATGCCTTCTATTAATACAAATGGATCGCTTTCCATGACCATTCTGTCAGAGAAGGTACCTGAGTCGCCTTCGTCAGCGTTGCAAATAATATATTTTTGTTCAGATGGCGTGTTAAGAACCGTGTTCCATTTAATGCCAGTTGGGAAGGCTGCTCCACCACGACCTCGTAAACCAGAGTCTGTTACGGCTTTAACGATGTCAGCTTGTGATAATTTAAGCGCGTTGCTTAAACCTTGGTAACCATCGTAACTAATATAGTCTTCTAAACTAATAGGGTCTGTTATGCCGATGCGAGCAAAGGTTAAGCGTTGTTGTTTTTTTAGATACTCTATTTCTTCAGTTAAACCAAGATAGAGTGGGTGAGCTGCGCCATTAACAAAGTCGGCGTCAAATAGACTAGGAACGTCTTTTACATCCACAGGGCCATAAGCGACTCGCCCTGCCGCGGTTAATACTTCAACCATCGGTTCTAGCCAGTAAAGCCCCCGAGATCCATTACGAACAAGTGTAATGGTAACGTTGCGCTTTTGTGCTTCTTGACTAATGGCTTTAGCTACCCTATCAGCACCTATTGAAACTGCAGTAGAGTCGCATGGGACATAAATTGTTATACTCATGCAATTTCCTCTACTTGATTAATAATACTTTCAAAAGTTTCTGCGGATACACGTCCATATATTTCTTGATCAATTTGCATCGCCGGCGAACAGGCACAGTTGCCTAAACAATACACAGGTTCTAAAGAGAACATACCATCTGCAGTTATTTCATGATAATCAATGCCTAGCGATTGTTTAACATGCGCTTCTAATTCTTTACCGCCCATAGCTTGGCAAGATTCTGCACGACATAAGTGAATGGTTTGTTTACCAGGAGCCGTATCACGAAAATAGTGATAGAAACTTATAACACCGTGTACTTCTGCACGGGACAGATTTAAACCCTTGGCTATTGCAGGAACGCTATCGGCCGGTACATAACCTAATTGATCTTGAACCGCATGCAAAATAGGTAATAATGCGCCTGGTTTATCCTTAAGTGCAGTGATAATTTCTTGCACTATCGTTTCCATTGTGTTCAATTCAGTCATTTTTTTATCTCAACGCCTATTTTGTTTGCAAAAGTGGCACGTATCTCCCTAGTGCTACCTTAAAAATATCGCCTAGCATAGCACAAGAAAATTTATGTGTAAAAGACACAATATGTACGTTTTATTACAAACAGTAGATAAATAAACGTATTGATAAATCATTTCATTTTAGGAAATAAATAGATTAATGGGGCTTATCTAATAATCTATAAAAACTTGTATTGTGTTTAATTATTATCTTCTTTATACGGTTTAATAGCAGATTTGCAAGAGATTTTGTGGTTGAAAGAGCGGTAATTTAGTGGAGGGAAGGAGAAAGCTGTAGTCGTAATGAAAAACTACAGCTTTTTAGCATTAGATGATTGTTACTTCTTCTGCTTGCGGGCCTTTTTGGCCTTGAGTAACAGTAAACTGTACTTTTTGACCTTCATCTAGAGATTTGAAGCCTGAGCTGTTGATGTTACGAAAATGTACAAAAACGTCTGGGCCATTCTCTTGTTGAATGAAACCAAAACCTTTTTCTGCGTTAAACCATTTAACTGTACCAGTTGTCATTGTTTAGTCCTGTCAGATGTAAGTAAGCCTTAATAGGCGGTGGCGCTGGGAAATTTAAGATTTACTTATGATAAGCAGGACGAGCAAGTTGGTGACAACTTCGTAAAGATAAGCATAACGGTAAAACTATTTTCAAGCTGAGTGGATTCTATAATCATGATTAAAT
>CAIVAH010000293.1 GCA_903903765.1 uncultured Methylococcaceae bacterium | reverse complement strand
TGTCTATTTGGATAAATACCTTGATTTAAAACCATTCCCTAGTGATTTAAAATATATTTTCGTTATTACTACTAAAATTGATAGATTTGAAGTCGGTATAGCTGCTTCATCGATTGAAGAGTCATTTCATGCTCGCTTAGTTCTCGATACCCCACCTATTAATGAAAAAATAATTTTAGGTATCACTAAGTTATATAACAGAATCACATTTATTTTAGATTTGTTTAGTCTTGCTGAACAAGTTAGCCCAGATAACTTTAAATCTATGCTTTTTTCAGGTAAATCAACTAAAAAAAATGAATTGCTTGTGGTTGATGACACCCCATTTTTTCGGCATCTTGAAAAAAAATATTTCGAGTCAGTTGGTTTTAAAGTAACACTTGCATCGAATGGACGAGAGGCACTTGAACTGCTTCTTGAGAATCCGACTAAATACGATTTAGTCGTAAGTGATATTGTCATGCCTATAATGGATGGCTATGATTTAGTTAAGAATATGAAAATTAATTCATCTTTAATGAAAATTCCAGTTGTAGGTTTAACTTCATTTTCTGAGGTAGAGCATCATGAAAAAGCACTTGCGGCAGGTTTCGATGGATACGCGATTAAAACAAACAAAGAAACCATTCTAAAAGCAGTTAATAGATTTTTGGTAGAGGAATAATATTATGCTTTATTCGCTTTTTTATGTTGATAAAACAATAATGGCTGTTCCTATAACAACCATTCTAGAGATTGTTAGACCTACTAAGTTTTATGCAATTAGTGGTTCACCAGAGGTTATTGATGGTCTTATCAACTTTAGAGGAAAGGTCGTAACTGTTATTAACGCTGGTTTGGGATTTGGTGTAAATAAGGTGTATCCGACTGACGAATCAAGAGTTTATATATTCAAAAAAAACTCTGAGCTAAAATTAGTTGATGGTGAAGAACTAGATAGTGACATATGCCCAGATAATATTGGTTTACATGTTAATAATATAGAAAATGTTATCAACATTGAAATCGATGAACTTCAACCAGTGCCGGCAAATATGGTACATCCGTTTTATAAATTTGTTGTACGGAAAGGTGATGATTTCATTATTATCCTTAGGCCTACTGAAATACTTAACTTAAATAAAGATAGAGATCTTTTATCATGAAAATGTCGACAGAAATTAAATTTAATATCTATAATCCTGTGATTACTTATGAGCATAGGGCGGCTTATGATATGGTCTTAAGTCAACTTCATGAGATTTTTCCGATTTGCAATCAAGGTAAATGTAAAGCGCTTGAAGTTACGGACGATCCACAAAAACAAAAGCAAATCAATGATTTGATGGAAAAAGTTGAGTATATTTCAGATAGCCTAATTAACATCACTAAAGTGTTTTTTGATCAAATGTACAGGGCGAAAGAATCTTCCTCGCAGTCAATTGCGCACTCTATGGCAAAAATCACTATTGATATGGTTGAGCGTAATTTGCTCGAAAGAACCTGTGATGTTAGGTGGTGGGCGCTTGAAAAGTCATTTTGGGAGTGTGTTGAGGCTTCAAATGTAGCAGTGATAAATTCAGCAAAAAAATCTTCAATAAAATTGGCGGCTGATAGTAATATGGCTATTGATATAAAGTCAATTGAAAATACTTTATCAGATCGGGTAACTATAGCTTGTTTGAGATTAGAAGATATTCGTAGTTCATACACCCTTTATAGAGATTTGGTACTTGTTAATTCAAATGGTAAAGTTATTGCCACTGCAAATATTGATCGACGAGAGAGATTATTGGGTGTTGATGTTTCGGATGAACAATGGTTTAAAGAAGCATTAAAAACAAAAGATGGTACTGAGTATTTTGCACAAGATTTTTGTAATTCAAAACTTGAAGATAATGGTTCATTAATTTATTCAACTGCTATTAGAAATAAGGGTGATGAAAAAGGCGAGGTGATCGGGGTTTTAGGTGTTTTGTTTGATTTTCAGGGGGAATGCCAAATTGTATTAAATGATGCGCTTCCGAAAGACGTAAACGCTGAGACACTAGATGGATGGTTTTCTTTTTTTACAAATAACCAAGGTATGGTTATTTGTTCAAGTGATCAAGATTTTATTCCACCAGGGCTAGTGCCTCCTATTCCTAAAAGTCATAGAACACTTCGTAATAAAGGAGATTTTAAATTTTCTACGGCTGTTTTTTGTGGTATCAATTGTTTGATAGTTTCTCATAAAAGTGAAGGATTTGATGATTATGATGGTCTTGAATGGACTAGTCATTTGGTATTGCCTGTTGCTTCAATGTTTGAGAGACATATAGAAAATAAAGATTTTGGTATCACTCCTAAAGAGCTAATGAACTCTCATTTGATACCCGAAATTAATAGACAAACTTTTCAGGAGATTCAGAGGAATACAGATAAAGGCGATATTCAATTAATCTCAATCAACGGTATTGTTTTGGCAACTGATTTAGGTAAATCAGGTAAAAGTTTTATGCCAATATTCGATCAAATTACCAAAACGGGTAGCTCAACAACCGGAAAAATGGAATTATTGTTGTCTGAAATGTCAACTGACATGTTGAATCAAACGTTAAAAGCATTGGTAAATCTTAGTAATCAAGCTATAGAGTTAATTGATAGAAATCTATTTGAGAGAGCTGCAGACGTTCGCTGGTGGTCAAGTGATTTTGTTTTTTGCGAAGCACTTAAAAATACTGAAACCGAAAATTATGATGATGTTTCTAGACGTTTAGCAGTTATTAACTCTTCCTATTCAATGTATCGTGACTTAGTTATTGCAGATTCAAATGGACGTATTGTTGCTAATTCTAAATTAGAAAATAGAGAGAAGTTAAAAGGTGTTAATGTTTCAGATCAATCATGGTTTAGACAAGGAATGCAAATATCTAAATCTGTTCAATTTGGCGTTCAAGACGTGTGCAATAGTGATTTAGAAAGTGATAAAACTTCTCTTATATACAGCGGTGGAATTTTAGAGAATGGACAACGAGTTGGCAAGGCATTAGGTGTTTTAGGTATCTTCTTTGATTGGGAAGCTTTGGCTCATCCAATTTTAGAGGGTTGTGTTCCAAGGCTTGATAGTAATATTGTTGATGGTGGAGCGTCTTTTTTTACTAACACAGATCATATAATCATTGCAAGTACAGATGAAGAGCATTTTTCAACTGGACTTCAAGTCAATATACCTAGTGCAAATCTAAATTTAAAAGAAGGGGAGTCCACAGCGGGTATGTTTTCTGCTAATGGTAAAAAGTACATAATTGGCTCCACTAAAACAAAAGGCTATAGAGAATATCGTGGTCTTGAATGGACAGCGCATGTTGTAAGATTGATAGATTAAGCAAATAATGAATATTTCTCGGCGTATATTTTTGGCTTATAGCATTGAATCAATAGCGAATAGTCTTTGTAATATTTGTGAGAGTCATGGCGTAATAATGACCAAGCTTAATCAAGAGACTTATATACTGCAGGAAATTATAGAAGGACGATTTAAAGTTTTGTTTCTAGAGTATGGTTTCTTAGAAACTATTAATAGTAAATTAATTCAACAAATACGCCAACACAGGGATTTGGAGGATTTATTTATTGTTGTTTATGCGCCTAGCCAACTTGCTAAAGATAAGTTTTCTGTCACAGCGGGTTCAAATGTGGTGCTACAAACTCCTTTTTCTGAAGATAAATTATTATCAATTTTTAAAAGAGCTTTTGCATTACCTAAGCAGATATTATTTATTACACCTAACTCTAAACAAGAGTTTGTCATCGCTTTAGAAAAGATGGGCTATGACGTGTCTCTTGCTGAAAATGCGGAACAGGTGCTTTCTGATACAAGTCCGCAAATTCCGGATTATATTATTGCTGAATATTTTTTATCAGGCATGAGTGGTCTTGAATTTTATCAGCGTAAAAAAGATAAGGAAAGATTACAAAGTATTCCCTGTATGCTCGCATACAATGACCGGAATGTGAACGACATTGAAGCAATCATCAAAGCTAAAGTTGAAGATATTATCCTTTCTCCTTACTCATCTGCTACAAATTTAAAAAAAATTCAAGATTTAATACCTTTAGCACCAAAAGGAAAAAGGTTGAGGGCTTTAGTTGTTGATGATAGTCCTATTGTGAGACGATTGATTGTCGCGATGTTTAATGAATTGGATTATCACGTTGAGACAGCGGAAAATGGCTTTGAGGGCTATAAGGCCGTAGAAAGCTTTAAACCGGACATTATTACTTCTGATTATGATATGCCGGTATTGGATGGCTTTCAGTTTTGTTCAGAGGTTAGAGCACATGAAAAATATAATGATATACCCATCATTATGATTACGACTCGTGCAAATGACTCGGATTTAAAAAAAGGCGCCTTATTAGGTGTATCAGCATATTTAACTAAGCCATTTTCTAAAGAGCAATTGAAAGTCGCTGTCGAAACGGCTATGAATAATGCCCGTTTAAAAAAAGAGCAGGAAACTATCGCTAAATTTATGGCTTCTGACACTTTAAAATCAATCAATAATATGGTTGATGGTAGTTATGCTAAAAAAGGTGAAGATAAATTTATAACAGTCTTATTTTCAGATATTTGCGCGTTCTCTCTTAAGTGCGAGAAATATTCAGCGAGTAAGATCGTATTATTACTCAATATGTATTTTGATTTGATGGTTGATATTCTGGCAGAACACGGTGCAATTATCGATAAATATATTGGTGATGCTATTGTCGCGAGATTCGATTCAGGTATTCCTGAGATTGATGCCAGAAATGCGGTTTATGCTGCTTGGCGTATGTTAGAAAAGTTGGTTGAATTTAATAAAGAATCCTTTGAAGAAATTCAGATTCGTGTGGGTATAAATACGGGCAATGTGATTTTGGGTAATTTGGGTAGTGAGCGTCATCGCTTAGAATATGCCATGATTGGTGATAATGTGAATATAGGCCAACGTTTGGAAAGCAGTGCTCCCAATGGTGGTTGTATGATTTCAGAGTCCACTTATAGTTTAGTTAACGACAAAATTATTGTGGGAGAACGACAAGAAATTAAAGTTAAGGGCAAGGCGGAGTTGGTTTCTGCTTATGTGTTAGAGGGAATAAAATAGTGGCAAGCATTGTGTTATTGAACTTGTTAATATATGATCTTATTAATCAATAAATATACAAAGTAACGATATGATATCAAAGTCTTTGTTGCCGAATTATCTAGAAGAATTTTTTCGTAATCTTAAAAGACCTGTTGATGTCGATAGTCTTGAGCAGGTTTTTGAATATATTGAAGCTCAAAATTATACTCTTTCTGAATTTATAGTATTATTGACAGACACATATGTCTGGCAATATCCAGAAGATAAACACATTTGTTATAAAGATTTATGTTACAAATTAGCTGCAGAGATTGATAGTTCTGTTGTTAGCCTAGAATATAAGCCTGCTTATCATTCAATAGGTCATTTTGTTGATGTATGTTTTTCAGTAACTTTATTATGTACCGCTGTTAGAAATTTTGATCACGAACCAGAACCTATATTACAGCTTATAAAGCCAAAAGATTATTGGCTGTTATTATTATGTGCTATCGGTCATGACTATGGTCATGATGGTAGTTTTAATTCATCACCGCAGCAATTAGAAAAAAAATCAGTAAACTTAATTAAAGATTTTTTAAACAAGCAGCAATTGGATTTTGAAGTTAAATTGGCTTTAATCAATAGTATTGAAGTAATTATTTTGGCAACGGATCCTAAAACTTATCCGGCACTTTACGATAAATTTCGTAATCCAGTTTCACACTCTCTACAATCGATTGATCTTTTATCGATACTACTAGTTGAAGCAGATTTATTAGCAAGTATTTTACCTAAAAGAGGCATACTGCTATCTGAAAGGTTGTCATTGGAATGGTTAAGTCATAGTCCAGAAGCCTCTTCAGCGGTTGTTACCAAAGCAGGTAGATTAGGGTTCTTGAATTTTGTAAAATTTTTAAGTCCCTATGCGAAGTTTTTAGGTATTGATAAAATTCAAAAATTATCGATTGAATTGTCAAGTTAAGATATTTTTGTTTATTAATTGCTATGCTAATATAACGCACCTAATAAAAGGATCGCACGGTTTTAAATGACCCGATAAATTGCGATTGATTAACAATAATAATAAAGAAGACTATGGAAGAGTTATTTATAGAATGGCTTAAAGAATATGGTTACATCATATTGTTTATTTGGAGCATTCTTGAAGGTGAAATGGGCCTCATTATGGGAGGCATTATGTCTCATACGGGAGACATGCAATATCTTATGACAGTCTTCGTTGCTGGCTTAGGCGGTTTTACTGGCGATCAGATATATTTTTATATTGGTCGATTCAATAAAGGCTACATTCAGCGAAAACTGCATAAGCAACGATTAAAATTTGCTATTGCGCATCTTTTATTAAAAAAATATGGCTGGCCAATTATTTTTTTACAGCGTTATATGTATGGCTTACGCACAGTCATCCCTATGTCAATTGGCGTGACAAAATATTCTTCAAAAAAATTCGCAATCATTAATATTTTAAGTGCTTGGGTGTGGGCTGCTATTACAGTAACGCCAGCTTATTATTTCGGGGCGCAAATCTTAGAGTTATTAAGCTTTGCAAAAGCACACTGGTATTTCGCTTTACCTATTGCTGGTGGGTTTTTATATGGCTTGTATTATTACTTTAATAAACTTGAAATGTATTTCTTAGAGAAAAGAAAATCTAGGTTTCAATAAGATTTGTGATGATTAATTTTTAATAAGCTTGTCATATATACATCAATAAATTTTTTTTAGCTAAT
>CAIVAH010000292.1 GCA_903903765.1 uncultured Methylococcaceae bacterium | reverse complement strand
GGTTTATAATGATGGTCGTGCGGTTGAGCGCAGTGTTGATAAAGGTATGACCAGCTTTTTATTACAAAATGCAGGCTTACCTACGCCCTTAACCTGGGTATTAAGAGATAGAGAAGAAGCCTTAAGTATCGCCGAAACAGAACTACGTGCTGGGCATTTATTAATTAGCAAACCATTGTTTGGCTCACAAGGCACTGGCATAAGACGCATTGAGAAAATGACTGATTTAATGTGGTTAACTAGCAGTCGTGGGGTGTATTATCTCCAGCGCTTTGTGCATTGCTCGGGTGAGGGGTTTTCTGATATTCGGGTTTTTGTTATTAATGGTGTAGCCGTCGCTGCAATGCGAAGACGTGGTAAATCTTGGTTAAATAATGTTGCGCGTGGCGCCAGTTGCGAGTTAATTGAAATAGATACGGATATGGCCGAATTGGCTATAAAAGCCACAGCCACTTTGGCTATGGATTATGCCGGCGTTGATATTATTAAAGATCAGGTAGGGCGTTATACCGTGATTGAAGTGAATAGTATTCCGGCCTGGAAAGGCTTAGAAAGTGTTTGCGATGTGAGTATCGCGCAGCTTTTAGCGGATGATTTAGTTAAACGGCATATACAAGCATGAATATTTCAGTAGAAGTCATCAGCCGTTTGTATCAACAAGCTTGTGAAGTTGAGTTACAAGCGTTTAAACCGGGTAATGTGAGTGTTTACGCTGATGGTCATGATATGACTGTCGACGACTTTAGAGTCAGTGCCAAAGTCAGTGCTGATGCTTTGTGTAACCCGAATTATACGTTAGGTGAAAAAATATATTATGCGGTTAAAGTTACACGAGAAACTGTCGGGTGTAATACTAATTTAGGTATCTTGTTATTGTGTGCGCCATTAATTGTAGCGCTAAATAGTAAATCATCAGTAATGTCTTTAAGAGAGGCCTTGGCAGACGTATTAGAAAATACCACTATCAGTGATGCAGATTGGGTGTTTAAAGCCATTAGTTTAGCGTCTCCCGGTGGTTTAGGCAGTGCAGAGCAGGCAGATGTTTCAGAAAAGCCCTTGATTAATTTAACCGACGCCATGCATTTAGCCAGTCTTAGAGATAGAATCGCCCTACAATTCGTCACCCATTATCAAGATATTTTTGATTTTGCTGTGCCAATCTATTACAATGCCGCTAAGAAATGGTGCAAGCAGGACTGGTCTGCATTAGCTGTATTTGTAAGTTTGTTGTGCCGCTTTCCCGATAGTCATGTCGAAAGAAAATATGGCAGTCAGTATAATGGGATGATAAAGCTTAAAATGACTCAATTATCAGATGAGTTATCAAAAGTAGAAAGGCCTGAGCTCACATTACCGTTACTTCATAGTATAGATAGTGACTTCAAATCACAGGGTATTAATCCAGGAACTATGGCAGATTTAACAGTTGCAACCGTATTTACCGTATTTTTAGAAGATACTATTCAAAATAGCTCTTCTTAAAAAATCTTCCGACATAACGTTGGTAGCACACAAAAGCTCGAAATTATCTCGATTTTTTCTTTTTTTAACAGGAATTTTATAACATGGCAAAAATTACTAACTTACGCGTAGGCGAATCTTTAGTAGGCGAAGGCAACGAAATCGCTCACATCGATTTAATCATTGGC
>CAIVAH010000291.1 GCA_903903765.1 uncultured Methylococcaceae bacterium | reverse complement strand
TATCGTTAGCCAACAAATTAGCTTGGCTACGCTTAAAACTACTTTGATTATTTTTTAAACTAATAATGTGCAATTGACCTAAACCAAGACTTCCAATAGCCATTACGATGAGAGCGATGAGTACTTCAATTAAAGTAAAGCCTGTGCGAAATTTCATTGCCTAAAAAGGTGACACAGTACACGAATAGATTTCACTGCCATCATCTCGTTCCGGAACACCATTACGATTTGTATCAAGCCCCATATGCACCCTGCCCGCCGCATTAACTGTCATTAATTTTGCGGTATAGGGCTCAGGCATGTTATTACCATCTCGATTATCACAGATAACAAAACTCCCAAAACTGCTACTCGCCCCATTCGGTTTATAACGAATAAAATTAGTAAAATTCTGATTTCCCCTTAAGGTAAAACCGACCGGCAAACTAGCATAAACCCGTAACAAAATATCAGTGCTATCCAGAACATTCTGTCTAGCAGTTGTTGAACGATCTATATCCACAAATATCTGCCAACCCTGCTCCCAGTTTGCAGATAATTTTCTGACAACAACTTGCTGATTTCTTTTGATAGCTTCGCTACGCGCATAACTAAGGGTCGTTATCCATTGATTTGCGTAACTGCTCAAGCGGTTGCTAGATATTAAGCCATTAAAACTTGGAAGTGCGACACCGAGTAAAGTAGAAATTATTATGAGTGTCATTAATAATTCTAATAAGGTATACGCGGACGATGATTCTGGAGTATGTTGCATATCAAGCAGGTGGCTCCAATGAGGTTTGATCAAGAATTACAAGATAACGCTAAAAATGAGCCGCCTGAATCGAATGCTAACATACAATCATTTAAGATGTACAATTAACTTATGAACTGATACTTAAACAGCAATAACAATAGACCACCAGCAAAAATAGCTGCCAAAACATCATCGATCATAATCCCAAAACCGCCTTTAACATGGTGATCTAGGTATTTAATCGGCCATGGTTTTAAGATATCAAAGATTCTAAACAACACAAAACCAGCCAACACCGTTTGCCAAGTGCATGGGACTAGCCACATAGTAATGAGAAATCCCGCTACCTCATCCCAAACAATACCACCAAAATCGTGTTCGGCTAATTTGTTAGCAGCAATACCACAAATCCAAATCCCTGCAATAGTGGAAATCACCGTTAACATGCTATAGATTAACCAATCGGCTTGCACAAATAATAAATAAACCGGGATAGCCGCAAGTGTGCCCATCGTCCCTGGGGCTTTTTTTGCTAATCCTGAACCAAAGCCAAAAGCTAAAAATAAAACAGGATCAGTCAAAACTTGCTTAGGTGTTAATTTGTTAGCACCATAATAACTATTAAGAAAAATGCTCATATCCTTTACTCATCAATGCTTGAACCACCCCATCTTTACGTAACCGCAAGCCAGGAGTAGATTCTATAATACCAATTTGGGTGTAATTGCCATGTAGTTGGGCAATTTTATCAGGACTAACAGTAAAACATAATTCATAATCATCTCCTGCTGTTAATGGCATAAGGCAGTCACCCGTTTCATCAATATAGTTTTGTACCGCTTGAGATAATGGTAAACACTCCCAATCTAAACAGGCTCCCACGTGGCTTTGTCCAAGAATATGGCCTAAATCTGCCGCTAAACCATCTGAAATATCGACACACGCACTCGCCACATCAATTAAACTTAAGCCAACGGCAATTTGCGGATCAGGGGTATTAAAGCGCTGTAATGCTACATCAGGTTGTGGGCATTTGTACCCTAAATTAATCTTTAAACCTAGACCTGCATCACCTAAAGCGCCCGTCATATAAATAAGATCACCCACTTTTGCAGTAGAACGGACTAAAGCTTTATGTTCTGGCACTAAACCTAAAGCCTGTACCGTTAAAGTTAACGGACCTGCAGTGGTGTCCCCACCAATTAAGTCGACATTATAGTGTTCCGCGAGTTTTAAGAAGCCTTTAGAAAAGGCTTCTAACCACTTAGCATCAACAGTAGGTAACGTTAATGCTAACGTCACCGATACAGGTCTAGCGCCCATACTAGCCAAATCACTTAAATTTACTGCTAATAATTTATGACCTAATTGAGCTGGATCGGCGCCAGCAAAAAAATGCACGCCTTCTACCATAGTATCAGTAGTAATCGCTAATTGATAACCTGCTGGCAATGATAACAAAGCACAATCATCACCAATACCTAAGCATGTCGAAGTATTCTTATGGTTTTGTTGTGCAAAATATTGTTGAATAAGAGAAAACTCAGTAAGCGCCATGACTTAGTTTTAAACAAATACTAGGCAGCTTATAAACTACCGGTTTTATCTGAACTTGAAGCAACATTTACCGTTGCTTTAGCTTTAATAGCCACCTCAACAGAACGTCTTTGCTGAGCCAATTTATCTAAGATGCCATTCACATATTTATGACTACCATCAGCTCCAAAGAATTTAGCTAGGTTAATGGCTTCATTTAAAATGACCTTAAAAGGCATATCCAACCTATTAAGTAATTCATAAGCGCCAATTCTAAGAATAGCGCGTTCAACAGGATCAATTTGATCTACCGGTCTATCGACATATTGACCTAAAGCTGCATCAATCTCAGTTAAATTTTTTGGCACACCATGAAAGATTTCGACAAAATAGCTTTTTTGTGCATCTTTAAGACGATCTTCTTCATTAAACTGACGTTCAATCTCTATAAGACTTTGTCCTGTCATTTGCCATTGATATAAAGCCTGAACTCCGGCTTTACGAGCATTAGTTCGTGCTTGACTCATTAGGCTTCCAAATTATTAAACAAACTCACCATCTCAATGACTGATAAAGCCGCTTCAGCACCTTTGTTACCTGCCTTTGTGCCAGCTCTTTCAATCGCTTGTTCAATTGAATCAACTGTTAAAACACCAAAACTAACTGGAATATTATATTGTAAAGAAACAGTCGCTATCCCTTTAACACACTCACCCGCCACGTATTCAAAATGTGGAGTGCCCCCTCTAATGACTGCACCTAAAGCAATAATCGCATCATATTTTTTTGTCGCTGCTACACGCTGAACAACGACTGGCAATTCAAACGCACCGGGTGCTTTAACTAAACTAATATCGGCTTTGTTGGCACCATGTCGCACTAAAGCATCAATAGCACCAGCTTCTAATTGCTCAACAATAAAACTATT
>CAIVAH010000290.1 GCA_903903765.1 uncultured Methylococcaceae bacterium | reverse complement strand
TATGGTCACTATGGCTTTGATGCAAGGCGTGGTTAATACGTTTGTGTTTTTCTTTGCGACCATTATTGGTCATTTTGTTGACCGAGTGGTCTTTAAAACTGAACGGGGTAATGGCCCTGCCTATTACATTACTCAAATGTTGGCGCAAATTGCCTTGGGCTTTTTAGCATCGATGTTGGTGATGTGGTTTTCACGTTACAGAGAATTTAAAGCGGATGCCGGTGGTGCGCAATTAGCCGGTAAACAAAATATGATTGCGGCTTTACGCGCCTTACAAAGAGCTCATGAAGCACCCGACTTACCGGGTCAATTGGCTGCATTTGGTATTAATGGCAGTGGTGTGTCCCGCTTATTTATGAGTCATCCACCCTTAGAAGAACGCATAGCCGCTTTACAAAATAATCAATAATGTTACCTATCATGCTGAATGCAACCTTAGCTAAAACTATAAATAAAAACAAAACTGGGGATTTTATGAATAAACTATTTTTTAGTATGCTTTTATTGTGTACTTGCACTGCAATGGCAGAAGAATCAAAAAATGAATGGGTTAATACAACCTTAACCGACGCAACCATTGAGAAAGTGCAAGCCGCTAAATATGCCTATAAAAAATGTGTCAGTGATGAGATGCAAAAGCCCGCATATCAAAGCCAAGACACTCGTAATGCAACCGAAGCGATTATTAAACAATGTGAGCCCAACTTAGCTAAGATGCGCGATGTGTATGCAGAAGCTAAAGTACCGGGCGTGATATCCGATCGACACTTAAAACAATTACGCATGCAAACAACTCGAGAAGCGTTACAGGGCATGATGTTTTCTGAGGCTACGCGTAAAGCGGGTCAAAAATAATAATTATAACGATAGGTGATTATGAACTACGCGATTGATTTATCCTTAAAACCAACTACTTTTGATTTGTGGCATGTGTGTTTAGCCGGTACGGTGGTGGTTTTAGCATTAATTTTACTAGTTGTATTATTAAGGATTGTGTTTGCCATGTTACGTTGCAAAAAGAATCGTAATCAAACTCATGCGGTTTCTGCAGAACCAACGGTAAAGATAGTTGAGAAGATCGTAGAAGTCGAAAAAATTGTTGAAGTTGAAAAATTAGTGCCTGCACCCATTCCAGAGCCAGTTATTTTAAAAGAATCTACACCAGATGCGGCTTTGCAGTTATTGGGCTTATTACAGAAAGATGCTCGGTTTATAGATTTTATTCAAGAAGATATTGCTAACTTTAGTGATGCGGATGTCGGTGTTGCGGCACGTGTAGTTCACGAGGGTTGTAAAAAAGCGGTTCATGAGCATTTTACCTTGTCTCCTATTCGTACCGAACTAGAAGGTAATCAAGTAACTTTACCTGCAGGTTTTGATGCGGCATCCGTAAGATTAACGGGCAATATTGTGGGTTCAGCGCCTTTTAAGGGCACTTTAGTACATAAGGGTTGGCAAGTGACTGACGTGCGTTTGGCTAAATTAACCCAAGCGCATAATGCAAGTATAGTGGCGCCAGCAGAGGTTGAGCTGTGAATTTTGTAGACCCACAAGTTTCGGCTTTAAATAATAAGCGTTTTTCCGTTGGTATTGATTTAGGGACTACACACTGCGTGTTGTCCTCTGCGCTCATTACAGAGGGTGCAGATGATGAGTTTCAGCAAGAAGTGCTGGCTATTCCGCAATTGTTTAGCCCAGGTTTAGTCGAAAATAGTTATCAATTACCATCCTTTATTTATCAAGCCCATCCGTCTGAGTTAGCGGAAGGCTCTACTAGCTTACCGTGGACAACACAGCCACACTATTTAGTGGGTGAAATAGCGCGTAATTTGGGTAGTAAAAGTCCGATTCGTTTAGTTGCTAGTGCTAAGAGTTGGTTGTGTCACTCAGGAGTCGATTGTAAAGCAGCTATTTTACCTGCAGAAGCGCCTGAAGAAGTGCAGCGTGTTTCGCCTTTTCAAGCGACCACTGCTTATTTGGCGCATTTACGTGATGCTTGGTTAAGTTGTCATCCCGACGCCCCATTAGAAAATCAAGATTTAGTCATCACTGTGCCTGCATCTTTTGATCCAGCTGCACGCGATTTAACGGTAGAAGCCGCTAGATCAGTCGGTTTGGGTCAGGCTATTTTATTAGAAGAACCGCAAGCGGCTTTGTATAGTTGGATAGAAAAAAGTCAGGGTGATTGGCGTAAGCAAGTAAATTGCGGTGATGTGATTTTAGTGATAGATGTGGGAGGTGGTACTACCGATCTATCGCTTATTGCCGTGACGGAAGATCAAGGTAATTTAACCTTTACGCGTATTGCGGTGGGCGACCATATCTTACTGGGCGGCGATAATATGGATTTAGCGTTAGCTTATACGATTAAGGTTAAGCTAGATCAAGAAGGTAAGCGCATTGAGCCTTGGCAGTTGCAAGCGTTAACGCATAGTTGTCGTGATGCAAAAGAAAAGTTATTTACTAATGCAGACTTAGAGTCTGTGCCGTTAGTCATTGCGAGTCGTGGTTCATCTTTTATGGCCGGAAATATTCGTACTGAATTAACCCGTGCCGAACTTAATAATGTGTTGGTTGAAGGGTTTTTCCCTTGGGTAGCGAGTACTGATCGTCCTATTAGTCGTCCAAGAACGGGTTTAAGAACCGCAGGTTTACCCTATGCTCAAGATGCGGCGATTACGCGACATTTAGCCGGATTTTTATCTAAACAAGCTTTTGCTGCTCAAGAAATATCAGGTGTTAATCTCCCTGAAAATGCTAATTTTATTCATCCCACTGCGGTGTTGTTTAATGGTGGCGTTTTAAAGGCGGAACCATTAGCTGAGCGTTTAATGTCGGTGTTAAATTCTTGGCTTGATGCCGAGCAAGCCCCGCAAGCACGTTTGTTATCCGGCGCTGATCTTGATTTAGCCGTTGCTCGGGGCGCTGCATATTACGGGCATGTTAGACAAGGTAAAGGCGTGCGTATTAAAGGCGGTACGGCCGCCGCTTATTACGTGGGTATTGAAAGTGCTATGCCTGCTGTACCGGGTTTTGCGCCAGAAGTGGTGGCTTTATGCGTGGCGCAGTTTGGTATGGAAGAAGGTACGCGTGCAGAATTACCGAATGATGAATTCGGTTTAGTGGTTGGCGAGCCTGTTAGATTCCGATTCTTTGCTTCAACCACTCGGCGTGAAGATAAGGTGGGAACTCGTTTAGAGTATTGGTCAAATGACGAACTTAATGAGCTGACTGAATTAGATATTACCTTGCCAGAAGCGGGTCGAAGTGCGGGTATGGTGGTGCCTGTGCATTTGTGTTCGGCTATTTCTGAAGTGGGCACTTTAGAATTGCAAGCGATTTCTAAGCAAGATCAAAGTCAATGGAAAATTGAATTTGATGTAAGAGCAGGCGAATAAATTAGTTTGGTATTTGATGTCTTCTTCAGAAATTGTAAAGCAACTCTCTCAGCAAATCCCGCTTTGTCTTAATCAAGATAGACATAGTCTTAAAAGGCAATTAGATCGTTTAAGAAGCGAGCTTAAAAAAAATAAAGAGGTTACTCAAGCGCTCAGTAGTTTAACTGGGCGTATTGAGAGATCTGTAGCCAATAGACATAAACGCCTCGCGAGTATCCCCACAATTAATTTTCCTGATTTACCGGTTACAGGTAAAAAGGATGATATTGCCCAGCTCATTAAAGACCATCAAGTCGTTATTGTCTGTGGTGAAACCGGCTCAGGTAAAACGACCCAGCTACCAAAGATATGCTTGTCATTGGGTTTGGGTGCAGGTGGTTTTATTGGTCATACGCAACCCAGAAGAATCGCCGCTAGAACCGTTGCAGATCGTATCGCTGAAGAACTAGGGGAAAGTATCGGTAAGTCTGTCGGTTATAAAATCCGTTTTAATGATAAAACCCATACTGAATCATTAATTAAGTTGATGACAGATGGGATTTTGTTGGCTGAATCACAAAATGATCCGTATTTAAGCCAGTATGAAGTCATTATTATTGATGAGGCGCATGAGCGTAGTTTAAATATTGATTTCTTATTGGGTTATTTAAAGTGGTTGTTGC
Organism: uncultured Methylococcaceae bacterium; assembly: GCA_903903765.1. Classification (GTDB taxonomy): domain Bacteria; phylum Pseudomonadota; class Gammaproteobacteria; order Methylococcales; family Methylomonadaceae; genus Methylobacter_C. The sequence goes on along the minus strand of CAIVAH010000290.1, from coordinate 3,959 downwards.
CTAAGCGTCCTGATTTAAAAGTGGTCGTTACTTCTGCAACTATCGACACTCAGCGTTTTTCTACGCACTTTAACAACGCGCCTATTATTGAAGTATCGGGTCGGACTTATCCAGTGGATATGCGCTATCGGCCAATTATCACTAAAGAACCCTTGGAAGGCGAAGAGGTCGATGAAACAATCGATGAGTTACAACACGCTATTTTAGATGCAGTGGATGAACTGTATCGAGATATGCGCGGTGATATTCTTATCTTTTTAAGCGGTGAGCGAGAGATTAGAGAAACTACGGAGTCTTTAAAGAAACATCACCCGACGCAATACGAGATATTACCGCTGTATTCTAAGCTAAGTGTCAGTGAGCAAGAGCGCGTCTTTAATCCTAAGGGTGGTAAAGTTCGTATTGTGTTAGCGACTAACGTAGCTGAAACTTCCTTAACCGTGCCCGGTATTCGTTGTGTGATTGATACGGGACATGCGCGTATTAGTCGTTATAGTCATCGTAGTAAAATTCAACGCTTGCCGATTGAACGGATATCTCAATCAAGTGCGAATCAAAGAGCAGGGCGCTGTGGTCGCGTGGCCGAAGGCATTTGCATACGCTTATATTCACATGATGATTATTTAGCACGGCCGGAATTTACCGAGCCTGAAATCATGCGTACCAATTTATCGGCGGTCATTTTACAGATGATTGCCTTGAATCTGGGTGATATTGAGGCGTTCCCATTTATTGAGCCACCTGATGACAAGATGATTCGGGATGGCAAAAATGTCTTGCATGAGGTTAATGCATTAGATAAATCTGGACAATTAACCGAAGTGGGTAAGCAACTCGCTAAATTGCCGACCGATCCCAAGTTAGCGCGTATGTTATTAGCTGCTGCTGACGAGCATTGCTTAATGGAAGTTGCCATTATTGTTTCGGTGCTGAGTGTGCAAGATCCGCGTGAAAAGCCAGCGGATAAAATGTCTCAAGCAGATGCTAAACATGTAGCTTTTAGACATCCTGAATCTGACTTCTTAACCATGCTGAATATTTGGAATACCTTTGAGCAGCAAAAGAAGCATTTATCGAACAATAAACTTCGCAAATATTGCTCGGATAATTTTTTATCCTATATTCGGATGCGGGAATGGTTTGATATTCATGCGCAGATAATGCAGGTAATTAAAAGTGACTTAAAACTGCATCCTAATACTGAAGATGCTGGGTATGAAAAGATTCATCGTGCTTTGTTGACAGGCTTGTTATCCAATATAGGTTTTAGACATGAGCAATATGAGTATCTGGGTGCGCGGGGGCTTAAATTCTTTATTTTTCCAGGTTCGGGTTTACATAAAATTAAGCCGAAATGGATTATGGCAGCAGAGCAAGTCGAAACCAGTAAAGTTTACGCGCGTAATGTGGCAAGGATTGAACCAGAATGGATCGAGCATTGTGCAGGACATTTAGTTAAGCATAATTACTATGATCCGCATTGGGAAAAGAAATCAGCGCGTTGCATGGTGTCCGCAAGAACTTTGTTATATGGCTTAACCTTACAAGCAGGTCGAAAGATTCCTTATGATCATGTGGATCCTAAGGCAGCACGAGAAATATTTATCCGATCTGCTTTGGTTGATCATGAATATCATAGTAATGCACCCTTTTATAGAGAGAATCAAAAACTTTTAGAAGAAGTGGGCATGATTCAGCATAAAGGTCGTCGAGTTGATTTAGTCGAAGATGAGCAATGGCTGTATCAATTTTATGATCAGAAATTGCCCGCTGAAATTATCAGTGGCGTTACTTTAGATACGTGGCGTAAAACTATCGAGCGCACTAATCCTAAATTTTTATTTCTAACGAAAGAAGATTTAACCCGAGAAAAGGATGCGGGGTATGTTAATGAATGGGATTTTCCGGACACTAAGAAAATTGGTAATTTAACTATTGGTTTGCAATATCGATTTGAGCCGGGTCATGATGAAGATGGAGTAACTGCTATTATTCCTGTACATCAACTAAATCAATTAACGTCTACGCCATTTGATTGGTTAGTACCCGGTCTATTAGAAGAAAAATGTATTGCCTTGGTTAAAGCGCTGCCTAAAAATATCCGCAAGCATTTTGTACCAGTGCCACAAATGGTTAAACAATGTTTAGAGATTGAACCAGATTTTAAAGGCTTATTGCAAGAATGGTTAGGAAATCGGTTAAGAAAAATAACGGGTGAAGCGATTCCATTGAATGAGTGGAATTTTGAAAATCTAACAGACCATCTAAAAATGAACTTTAGAGTGGTTGACGATCAAGGTCAGTTGTTAGATTATGGTCGGGATTTAAAGCACTTACAAGCTAAACATACAGCAAAAGCTGAACATAGTTTTGATCAAATTGCCACGGATGAGTTGAATTATACGGGTTATATTCAGTGGGGCTTTGATGATCTTCCAGAAACTTATCAGTTTATCCAAAAGGGTCAGGCCTTTATTGGCTATCCCGCCATTATTGATGAAGGGGATGCCGTTGGGGTACGCATATTTGATACTCAACAAAAAGCGGATTTACATCATCAATTAGGTTTGATGCGCTTATTGCAATTACAGCTAAGAAAAGATTGCACGTATATTCTAAAAAATATGCCGCAATCTGCAGTCGCAGAGTTAACTTACAATCGTTTATCTAAACATCCTTTAATTCCAAGTTTGTCTCAGGGACAGTTAACGGAATTGGCCTCTTATAAAGAAGATATGTTGTTTTTAATTTTTTATGGGGTTTTTATTGAAGGCAAATCACTTCGAACTCAACAGACATTTGAAGATAACATTAAAGAAAATAAGCCTAAATTATTGTCTATTGTCAATGAACTGGGAATTATAGCTTTAGATATTATGAAGGTGTATGGCGAAATAAAGAAACTGCTTGAGAAAAATTTTAAGTCGAATGATCCTATGGCTATTGATATTAATCAGCAACTGGACTTACTCATTTATGTGGGTTTTATACGCCATACTCCTTATCAAGCTTTAAAAGCACTGCCACGCTACTTGAAGGCGGTTCAGTATCGAATTGAAAAGCGCGATAATAATCAACAAAAATGTCAGCAGATCAATCGCTATGAGAAATGGTTTTGGACAGAAGTAGAGAAAAAGTCAAAAAAGGATTTAACAATTCCAGAAAAGAATTGTTTTCGGTGGGCGTTAGAAGAGTTTAGAGTGTCTTTATTTGCACAGCACCTTAAAACTGCCTATCCCATATCGGAAAAACGCTTAGAAAAGTTATGGGATGAGCATAGGGTTTTATTATAAAATATTGTTAAATATAGTTTTTATTTGTATGTGATGTGATTTTAAGTGTTCTGGTTTAGAATAAATTCACATGAAAAAATTCATTTAATTTACATCTGCAAAGTCTTTACATCAGTTATTAATTGATATGAAATACCCGTTAAGGGTAATAAACTTTTTTATTTTTGTTAAATAATTTATTGCAATTAACAAATATATTGATTACTATAGAATCGTGATTAAAAGTGAGTGAATTACATTTCACACAAATGTAAGATTATCGTAATTTAATTATAATATTTTTGTGAAATAATGAGGTGTGTCTGATTGATTGGGCTTGTTTGTCGGTACGGGGCGATAAGCAAGTTAAAAATTTATGTTGTTATTGCTCTTTATAGAGTGATGTTACACAGACAATATTTTACTGGTTTATTTAAAATTAAAATTTAATAGGAAAATAATATGAAACAACGAATTTTAGCAGTAGCGGTACTGGCAAGTTTAAGTGGCTTAGTACATGCTGATGCGTTATCTTACGGACAAGATTCTGCTTCTGGCACAAGTGCGGGCGCATCATCAACAATTGATATATTTCAAGTTCCGACTACAACTCAAACAGATTCAGGTACTGGATTATTGAGTATTACTTCTATAGCTACTAGTCAAGTAAATATTGTTCAAGGTAAT
>CAIVAH010000289.1 GCA_903903765.1 uncultured Methylococcaceae bacterium | reverse complement strand
TTTAATACTTTTTTTACAGACATCAGAGAAGTCTCCTTAGTGTAGTTTATTATTATTAAGTGTGTTTTTTGCCAAACGCGCTAAAGATACCATTTTTTTTGCTCACTTAGCCACAAAAAAAACATAACGAGCAATCAATTTCGCTTCAATATGGAGCAATTTACCCAAGCGACACTTTTGCGCTTATACAACAAAATATCGTTTTGTTGCACAACTATGAGTCAATTACAATGCTTTATTGCACCATAACGGCGCAAAATATTATTTTTGCTATAAAAAAATGAAATAAGATATTGTTTTTATTGAATTGAATACATGGCACACATTCTGCTTTTAATTTCTTAGCACAAGATATATAATTCTTTTCACCGTTGTAAGTTAACAACAAAACTGTTTTTTTAAGCAATAAGAGGAAACACCATGAAACAACCATCCAAACGCAACACCACGGTGCTTATCGCGGCTGCGAGTGGGATTTTATCACTCACTACCGTTACTGCATTCGCTGATGACTTTTATGATTCAAAAGGCGCAGTACAAGCTTTAACTAAATATGATGTTAACGAAACCAGCTTTTTAAAGAAAAATGGTATCGTTGTTAGTGGCGTCGCAAATGCGGGTATAACTTATAATGGTAATGAACCTACCAACGGCTTCAACGGCCCCGTTACTTTTGGTGATCGCGCTAGTGAATTTCAATTAAACCAATTAAACCTTAACATTCAAAAAGCCGTGGCTACAGAAGGCGATGAATGGTCATTTGGTGGCCGTTTAGACACCATGTTTGGTTCTGATGCTATCTTTACTCAAGCTTATGGAACATTGCCATTTGATCAAAACACTGGTGCACCCCAAACCAGAAGCAATTGGGATTTAAATATTTTAAGCACTGATAGCAATCGCTTTTATGGCATCGCTTTACCACAAGCTTATGGTGAGGTCTATGCCCCTATAGGTAACGGCTTAGACGTTAAAGTCGGACACTTCTACACTCCAATCGGTTACGAAACCGTACCTGCTAATGAAAACTTCTTCTATACCCATGCTTACACCATGCAATATGGTGAACCATTCACCCATACAGGCGCTTTAAGTAACTATACTATCAATTCAAACTGGTCTGCGATGGGCGGCTTAATTACAGGCAGCAATACAGGCGGCTGGGACGGTGGTTTTGACAAGCAAATGGGCAACTGGGGTGGCATAGCCGGCACCACATGGACTAGCGACGATAAAGGCACTTCAGCAAATGTGAGTGGTACCTACAGCAAAACATCAGAAACTAGTAATAAAACTTGGGCGATGTATAGTATCGTCTTAAAACATAACATCACTGATAAAACGCACTTTGTTTTACAACATGACCATGGTTTTGCTGAAGGTGTAACTGCCTACGGCGTAAATACTGTAGGCACTAATCCTGTAAACGCTGAATGGTACGGCATTAATTCACATTTATACTATGACATTAAAGATAACTTATCAGTTGGTATGCGTGCTGAATGGTTCCGCGACCAAAATGGCTTCAGAGTATGGGCTCCCGGACGTATTGGCGCAGCAACAAACAAAGACAACTATAGTTATGCTGTCCCAGGAACTAATAGCTCTTCTGCTGTAGGCGCAAGTTACTACGAGTTAACTTGGGGTTTAAATTGGAAACCAACCAAATGGTTAAACTTACGTCCAAACGTACGTTATGATTGGATTGATAGCACAACAACTACCAATCAATTTGGGGACGGCCAACAAGACCAAGTTTTATTCTCAAACGACTTTACAGTTACTTTCTAAGTCTTGATAGTTTAACTTACTCTATAAAAATGCGCCTACGGGCGCATTTTTTTTGCTCTAGAAAACTTCACTCGATGCTATTTGCATACCGATACAACCGCACTAACCATCTAATAGAATTCATTACCATTCCACCCTAAGCAACCATAGCCAAAATATCCGCACCAATTTAAAGCGCAATAAACGATCTATCGCACTAAAAAAACCAGACTATAGACTTACTAACTTTTGATAGTAACAAGTATTGCAGCACAACCGGAATACTTTAGCGGCCCAGCATTAAACTAAGTAATTGTGGTTCAGTTCTTGCTTTTATATTAAAGACACTCACATAAACCAACCATACAGGGGAAAACTATGACTGGAAATGCTGCTCGCATTCAAGCTGTTCAAAATATTACCAACCGTCAACCTACCGCTACTACATTCCCAGAGCCATTATCAAGTCTTTGGGCGAGTGATGTATTTACTCTCGCTAAAATGAAAGAGAGTTTACCGAAAGAAGTTTTTAAATCGGTCAAAAAAACCATAGAAACCGCTGCAGAACTTGATGTTTCTGTTGCTGACGTTGTAGCAGCGGCAATGAAAGACTGGGCTTTATCAAAAGGCGCACTTTATTACGCACACGTTTTTTATCCTTTAACTAATGCGACCGCAGAAAAACACGATGGTTTTATTTCTGTCCAAAGTGATGGTAGTGTTATCTCAGAATTTAGCGGTAAAGTATTAGTGCAAGGCGAACCAGATGGCTCGTCATTCCCTAATGGGGGTATCCGCTCAACTTTTGAAGCCCGTGGTTATACTGCTTGGGATGTGACCAGCCCAGCTTATATCATGACCACAGATAATGGCTCAACTTTATGTATTCCTACTGTGTTTGTATCATGGACAGGTGAAGCACTCGATAAAAAAACCCCCTTATTACGCTCAAACGCGGCCATGAACAAAGCCGCCACCCGCGTGTTATCTTTATTAGGTAATAAAGACATAGCCCCCGTAAATTCTAGCTGTGGTGCAGAACAAGAATACTTTTTAGTTGATGCTAACTTTGTTAACACTCGCCCAGATTTATTATTATCAGGCCGTACTTTATTAGGCGCATCACCTGCTAAAGGCCAACAATTTGATGACCATTATTTCGGCGCTATCCCTGAACGTATTCAAGTCTTTATGCAAGATGTGGAAGAACAATTATATCGCTTAGGCATTCCTGCTAAGACGCGCCACAACGAAGTAGCGCCCGGTCAATTTGAAATCGCACCCTTCCATGAAGCCGCCAACGTCGCTACTGATCACCAACAATTGATCATGACTATTTTAAAAAACACCGCTAAGAAACATGGCCTCGTGTGCTTATTACATGAAAAACCTTTTAAAGGCATTAACGGTTCAGGTAAACACGTTAACTGGTCTGTGGGTAATGCAACTCAAGGTAAC
>CAIVAH010000288.1 GCA_903903765.1 uncultured Methylococcaceae bacterium | reverse complement strand
CCGGGTAGTAATTTATTTTTTGAATTCTTAAGTACGGCTCGGATGTTGATGTTTCGAGTATTAATGTCAACTTTTGGGTTAATAACGCTAATTTCTGCTATAAACTCTTGATTAGGATAAACATCGGTGAGTAGGATGACTTTTTGACCTCTTTTTAAGTTACTTAAGTTTTGTTGGGGTAAGTAAAAGTCTACAAAGATGTTGTCTAGAGCTTGTAAGGTACTAATAGCTGTTCCAGGTTCAATATATTGACCAATGTCAACGAGTCTTAGGCCTAATTGTCCAGAGAACGGCGCTCGAATGAGTTTTTTATTAACTAGAGCTTGTTGCTGGGCAATATTTGCATCTGCTATGGCTAGGTTTGCTTTGTCAATATCTAAGGTTTGTTTACTAATGGCATTAATATTAAATTGAGCTAAATCTCGATGATAAGTGCTTTTGGCTAGTTCTGCTGTGGCTTTTAAAGCTGCAAGTTTAGCCGTTTCATCTTGATTGCGTAATTGTAGAATCGGGGTGTCTTTTGAGACTGTTTCACCTTCTTTAAAGTATATTTTCTCTACTATACCAGCAACTTCAGAACTAATATTTATGCCTTGCGCTGCTTTTAGCGTGGCAACAGCGTCTAAACTTGGTGACCATTCCGAATATTGTGCCGTGGTGGTCGATACAGTTTGGACAGGTTCGCCTTGAGCCGACATGTATAGTTTGATCATACGCGCTTTAAAGTTTATAAAGCCAAATATACCAGCCAAAATTAGGCTAACTATCGTCAGCATAATGATCATGCGTTTAATCATTGAGTATTCCTGTCTGCTTAGAAGTTGTTATTAAGCCTCTAATATTGTTTATTTTCCTGATTTTTTTAAATCGATTGAACTTAACTTGTTCTATTCCACCAACCGCCGCCTAAGGCTTGAAATAATAAGGCTGTATCGGTATATCGCATGGTTTTTGCAGATATTTGACCCAATAATACGGTTTGATAATTTTGTTCGGCATTCAGTAATGATAGGTAATTAATGGCACCTAAAGTGTACTGGTTTTTAGTCAGCTTAAGATTTTCTTCCGCAACTTCTAGTGCATTGTCTTGTGTTTGCAGTGCTATGGCATCAAATTCTAGGGCCGTTAAGCAATCGGCGACATTTTGTAACGCTAATAATACGGTGCTTTTGTATTGTCCGGCTGCTTGTTCGTAAGCCGCTATGACTGCTTTGCGTTTATGAATTAAAGCGCTGCCATGAAAAATAGGTTGCATGATATTGCCACCAACTGTCCAGATAAGGCTTCCAGGCACAAATAAATCCGCCGCTCGTGTAGCAATAGTGCCTAGATTTGCACTTATAGTGAAGTCGGGTAATAGCTGGGCAGTAGCGACACCTATTTGGGCATTTGCATCATGTAAGAGTGACTCTTGGGCTTTAACATCGGGTCTTTGTTGAACTAGTTTTGATGGTAGGCTTAAGGGGAGATTCTCAGGCAAGCTCAATTCACTTAAATTAAATTTGGATTGTAAGTTTATGTCGGGTGTATCACCTGTAAGATTAGTTAGTTTATGGCGAGTTTTTGCAAGTTGTTGCTGGAGTAAGGGCAGGCTAGTGCGAGTTTTTTCTAGGTTAGCTTGTAATGATAATACATCAGTTTTAGCTATGCTCCCCAGCGCGAGTTGTTGCTTCAGTATGCTAATTTGTTGTTCTTGTGATTGGATAATATTTTCTGTTGCTGTCATTTGAGCCCTAAGAGAAGCTTCTTGTATGACTGTTGTAACGACATTGGTCGCGATTGTTAGATATGCACCTTCAAGTTGAAAACGTTGATAGGCTTCAATGGCTTCAAAACTTTCAATTTGACGTCTAATTGCACCAAATACATCCAATGAATAGGCGACTTGAACTGATCCACTAGAAACAGCGAATGTTGATCCGGGGTAGTTGGGATTGCCAAATTGGGCGCCCGATATTTTTTGCTGGGAACTTCTAGTGACTAAGTCCAGCGCAGGGAATAGGGAACCTTGCATAGCAATAGTATTTTCTTGCGCTTTGTTTAACGCAGCAAAGGCTGAGTGTAAATCTGGATTATTCTGCAGCGCTTTTTTAATTAGATTTGTAAGTTTTGCAGATTTAAAGACCATCCACCATTGTGCTTCAATGTCTTTGCCTAAGATTAAAGTTTGCGCAGATCCTGATGCGGGCTTAACTGAAGATAAAGAAGTTGAAGATTCTGACTCTGAATAAATTTCGGCTAGGCGTGGCGTGGGGCTTTTAAAATCTGGCCCTAAAGTACATCCTGATACAAGCAATGAAACCAGAAAACATTTCATTATGTTGCCGCTGGTATTATTAATAATAACTTTTTTTTTGCTGAGTTCAGGACGGTAACTTCCGGACATAACCTGCTTAATTAAGAACAATGTGTGGTTTTACATAAATTAGACACGGCTAAATTGGCATTGATTCCAGTGAATGAACTATTATTTAAAGATGATTTTTCTAAAACTGATTTAGCTTCAGAAAACGTCAAATCAGGCTTAAGTTGCATTAGCAACGCAATGACTCCGGAAACTTCTGCGCTAGAAATAGAACTGCCCGATATAAAATCATAAGTACCATGAGGAAGTGTGGTGAGTATTTTGATGCCAGGTGCAAAAATGCCAGAAACATCATGAGCTGGTTTTGCACTTTGAACGCCAATGACGCCAGGAAGGGAAGCAGGGAATCTGATGTCTTGTTTATCGACGCCCTCATCAGCAGCTATAATTAGTATGCCTTCTTCTTGAGCTTTTATAATGAGATGCTCTAAGAATTTATCATGAGGTCCACCTAAGCTCATGTTTAATATTTTTGCGCCGGATCTAATAGCGGTATTAATTGCTAGTGAAAGTGTGTAGCTATTACAGATAGCTTCCATGCTGTTTTCTTTTGCAGGCCAACAAGCTTTGTAGGCAATGACTTTTGCATTAGGTGCAATGCCCATGATGCCTGTTTTGTTATTTTTTTGGCAACCATGATGCCAGCAATAGCCGTACCATGTTGATCATTTTCAAATCCATTTGAGATGTTCCCAGAAAAATTTTCATGTTTCGTAATTTGGTCTATTAAATCCGGGTGATTAAAGTCTACTCCGGTATCAATCATTGCTATAGTGATATTTTTGCCAGATGAAATGTTATGTGCTTCATCAATGTGCATATCTCGAATATTAGATTGCAATTTTATATAGGGGTCATCATGGTTGTTTGCTTTGGTATTGTATAAATGCATATTTTGAACAATACTCACATTAACGTTATGTGATAGTTTTTCCATCACCTCAGGCACTGATTTGTTAGTGGGTACTAAATAAACGATACAATGCATGCCTATCTCTGTCATAGGCCATTCTGTTAGTTTCTGAATATGATATTCTTCTGCGATTTCTTCAGAAACGCGTTTGCTCCAAGTAGTTGTTTGATAAGACCCTCTGTTCCGGTAATTAGAAGCAGGGGCAGTTTGTGTTCTATTCATTGAACGGTCAGGAAAACCAACCAATAAAATCCGCTCAGAATTATTAACATTGAGAATGGTCGCTAATTCAGCATCAGTGCCTAATTCAAGGCTTATAGACGGTGCTGATATTGATAGTAAAGTTATTAATGTTAAGTATCTAAGCGTTTTCATTGTTAGCACTCGCAGTTATCTTCTGTAATTAGCGTGGTATATGCGGGTTCTGCAAATAAAACATTGCTATTCTTTTTTAAGTTGTCAATAACACTTTGGACGTTATCGATAGTGAGTTCAGCGTCAATGCCGATTGAGTATTCACCTTGTTCAGTTGGGCCGCTGGTGATGTGGCCATTAACAAAGGCAAGTAAATTATTAATGTCTGTTTTTTGAGTATCATCTAGGAAAATAACTCTGACCGTATTTTTTTTCACAGCAGCAATTTCTGAGTTAGAAAGCGTTTTAAATTGTGCAAAAGTGATCTCTTCAGGTGAGTTAAATTCTAATCTAGGCATTAATAATGAGATTAATACGGTTGCTGCCATAGCAAGTGCGGGTGAAGGTAGGCTTAATTGAGTTAATTTACCTAATCTAAAGCCAAATATTTTTTGGCTATGGGTGGTAATTTTGTTATGCGCTTTGGGGGTTTCGGTGTGAGAGTTAATGCGATTTTTAAGAATTGAGAAATTTGCATCAATAACTGCTTCAGAAGTTGCCTCGTATGATTTATTAGCCACTAAATCAACTAACTGCTTTATTCTAACAATTTCTTGCTGGCAGATTGTGCAGGCTTTTAAATGACTTTTAACTTTTTTATTTTCAATTTTATTAAGACTGTTATTCACATGCCAAGGCAGTAATTGCCACACCTCATTATGTATATTGTGCGTTGAATTTAAACTGGGTTTCTCAGTATTTGCGTGTTTCATCACATTTACCTATTTATAAATCAATTACTTGCGTTAATTAGTATCGTTGCTAATTTCTTTCTAGCATGATGCATTCTGGTTTTTACAGTATTTTCAGGACAGTTCATTAAAACAGCTATTTCATTATAAGGCAAGCCTTGAAAATATGTTAATTCAATTACTGTCCTTTGGTCGGCTGTTAACGCCGCTAAAGCGGGTTTTATCCAGTCTGTAATCTCAAGTTTTTTTAAATTGTCATTAAATTCTTCAAACAATAAATTGTCTTCATCAAGCTCATTTAAAGATTCCTCTTTTAATCTGCTAGAATCTCTTACTGCTTGCCTTGCTTTGTTGTATGCAATACCAAAAATCCATGTTGAGGGCTTGCAGTTATTGTCGTAGGTATTAGCCTTTTCCCAAACCACATACATAACATCGTTAATTACTTCATCAATAATATCTTCCCTAATAGTTACTCTAGTCACAAAACGACCTAACTGATTGTAATAATGCTTGTATAGCATTTCGAGTGCTTTTTGATCAGCCTTGCAAATCCTTGCTATTAAAGCAGCATCTCGTTTTGAATAATCAACAGTTATTTCCACTGTATTGCCTAGATTTTATATTGGGTAAATTGGGTGTAGTAGGGTAATTCTAGTTAATGTTATTATTTTACTGCATCGAATTATTAGGTAATTTTTTTAATATTTAATTAAATAATTTGATGTTAGTTTGAATTAATAATTTAACATAGTTTAATATAAACTTGTAATTATTACCTCATTAATTTTAATTATGTTTAACAAAAATTAATGGACTCATTGTTATATAAAAGAAAAAATATCAATTAACTACAACAGTATTAGTTTAATAGTTTGTAAAATCTATAAGATTCATATGTTTAATTTTTTCTTGCGATCTTGTTAAGTTTCTTAGTTTTAATTAAAAATATTTATTTTTATTGTGAATCTGCAAATAGAGTTAATTTAATCAGTTATTTGATAAAATATTTAACAGTAATGCTAAATTTCATATTTTTTAATCTGGTATTATAGGTAACACCATGGCGGCAATTCGTCGCCAATCATTGATATAGAGTGCTTGTGAATACTGTTGAATTTTCATCGTTACCCTTAAAACCAGCTTTATTAGAAAATATAGAATCACTTGGTTATAGTCATTTAACCCCTATTCAAGCTGAAACTTTACCTCATCTATTGGAAGGTAAGGATGTTATTGCTCAGGCTAAGACAGGGAGTGGTAAAACAGCTGCTTTTGGTATTGGTTTACTGTCCAGATTAGATTTTAGTAGCTTTAGAGTTCAAGCTTTAATATTGTGCCCCACGCGTGAACTTGCTGATCAAGTATGCAAAGAAATCCGAACATTAGCTCGATTTATCCAAAATATTAAAGTATTGTCCTTGTGTGGTGGGGTGCCTTTCGGTCCACAAGTCGGATCTTTAGAGCATGGTGTGCATGTTGTAGTTGGAACACCGGGTCGTGTTCAAGAGCATTTGCGTAAGCGTAGTTTGCGCTTAAGTAACTTAAAAACTTTAGTATTAGACGAAGCCGATCGAATGTTAGATATGGGTTTTGAAGAAGTGATTTCTGATGTTATTTCTTATGCGCCATCCCATCGTCAAACATTGTTGTTTTCTGCGACTTATACCGATTCAATTCGAGAAATTAGTCAAAAATTCCAATATAAGCCAATTTCAGTCACCATTGATAGTAGTCATCATGCTAGTGTTATTGAGCAACTTTTTTATCAAGTTGAAAAATCTAAACGGTTAAATGCTTTAGGTTATTTATTAGCTTATCATCGTCCAGAATCGAGTGTTGTCTTTTGTAATACTCGTAGAGAGTGTCAAGATATAACCAACGCTTTATCTGATTGCGGTTTTTCAGTGCAAACCTTGCATGGTGATCTAGAACAAAAACATCGTGATCAAGTGCTGGTTCGTTTTGCTAATAAAAGTTGTTCTATTTTGGTGGCTACTGATGTTGCTGCGCGGGGCTTAGATATTAAAGAACTACAAGCCGTTATTAATTATGATTTACCTTGGGATCCAGAAGTTTACGTGCATAGAATCGGGCGTACGGGTCGTGCCGGTAATAAAGGCTTAGCTTTAAGTTTATGTACCGAGCAAGAACTTGCTCGAGTTAAGTCAATTGAAGAATATCAAAACAATGTTGTTAAATGGTCTGAGGTAGCGCCTTTCCAGATGGTCTATGAGACCCGTTTTGAACCTCCTATGGCCACATTATGGATTGATGGTGGTCGAAAAGATAAACTTCGTCCTGGTGACCTATTAGGTGCTTTAACAGGTACTGGAGGCGTCTCTGGATCTGAGGTAGGTAAAATTGATATTTTTGATGCCCATGCTTATGTCGCTATTAAGCAAGACAGTGTTGATAAAGCGCTTGATTGTATTAAGAAAGGAAAAATAAAAGGTCGGAGCTTTATGGTGCGAAAGTCACAATGGTGATAGTTTTAATTGCGGCTGAATATGAATGATATGTTAATATCGATTTGGTGGATTAATAGCTTAATTTAATTCGCGGTGCCTTACTATCGTATTAATAGTCGGGCTAGTGAAGTGTGTCATTAATAAATCAACTAGATAAACTGAGCGATGTTGGCCGCCGGTACAACCAATGGCTATAGTTAGATAGCTTCTACCTTCAGATTCAAAACGTGGAATCCAGCGTTCAAGAAAGTTAATAATATCCTTCAAAAACTCAGCTACAAGAGTTTCAGATTTAAGAAAGTCTGCCACCGGTTGATCTTTGCCTGTGAATGGTCTTAACTCTGGTACCCAATAAGGGTTAGGTAAGCTTCTAGCATCAAAAACGAAGTCTGCGTCTAAGGGTACGCCGTGTTTAAAGCCAAATGACTGAAATTGTAGTGAGATATGTTTAATATCTCTTTCCCCAATTTGATCTTTAATGAGGTCACGTAATTGATGATAGTGTGTGCGACTGGTGTCAATAATGACATTGGCATGTCGAGCAATGGGGGTGAGCATTTCTCGCTCGATTTTTAAGGCTTCTTTGAGTGGAATGTTGTAATCAGTAAGAGGGTGTCTACGCCTAGTTTCACTATAGCGTTTTAATAAGGTAGCTTCCTCGGCTTGGATGAAAATAATTTCATAATTTATGCCTTTAGCCTTGATGAGCTCTAAACTACTTGAAAAATCAGCTAAGCTTTCGTATTGATTACGCGCATCAATGCCTATCGCTGTCTTTGCATAAGCCTTTTGATCTGCCGACATTACATGACTAATAAAATCATGTAGTAATGATAATGGTAGGTTATCAATGCAGTAATACCCACAATCTTCTAAAGTATCTAATGCAATACTTTTTCCTGAGCCTGATAAAGCACTAACAATTAGTAATTTCATGAGCTAATGGATTAAGGGTAATGGGTTATAAAGTGGGTGCAAGGTGATATTGATTGTGCCTTGCACCTCTTACAGACATATTATCTGTGTTGACCTGTTTTTTCTTTATGTTTGATAATTTGTCGATCCAATTTATCAACCATATGATCAATGGCTACATACATATCTTCTTGATGATCTTCCGCGAAAATGTTTGCGCCGCTTAAGTGTAAAGTTGCTTCAGCTTTTTGAATTAATTTTTCTACGCTAAGAATAACATGCACATCTGTTACATTTTCAAAGTGACGTGCTAATTTTTCAAATTTTGTATCGATATGCGCTTGTAAAGCTTCTGTAATTTCAAGATGGTGGCCAGTTACTATTACTCTCATGGATTTGAACTCCTTTTGTTGTTAAATTTTTTAGTATTATTGGATATTTCTACAAAATGCGCTTTCGTTGACTTGATGAAGAAATCAACATAGCTTCTCTGTATTTGGCAATGGTTCTCCTTGCGACATTTATCCCTTTTGCTTGTAAAAAATCAGCAATTTTACTGTCGCTTAAAGGTCTGCCTTGATTTTCATTCTCGATTAATTCTTTAATGATGGATCTTATGGCTGTGGATGAACATTCGCCGCCATCTTTTGTCGATACATGACTAGAGAAGAAATATTTAAATTCAATTATACCATTAGGAGTGTGCATATATTTATGCGTTGTTACTCTTGATATAGTGGATTCATGTAATTTAAGTTCTTCAGCAATATCTCTTAGTACCATGGGTTTCATGGCAATGGATCCATGATCTAAAAAGCCAATTTGTTTCTCAATGATACTGCGAGCTACGCGTAATAACGTATCATTTCTGTTATGAAGATTTTTAATAAACCATTTAGCCTCTTGTAAGTGATCTTTCATAAATACATTGTCCTTACT
>CAIVAH010000287.1 GCA_903903765.1 uncultured Methylococcaceae bacterium | reverse complement strand
GCACTCTGGCTAGTCCATTGGGTTGCACCAGTTGCATGGGCTGATGATGACCCCATTAAGATCAGCACTAAGCTGACAAAGGGCAACATTACTTTTAACCAATCGACATATAAACACCGACTGGGCATGCTGGCTAGTTGCGGGTTATTCTGAGCCTTAAAATGGATTAGAATGAGATTCATCATAGTGTTTTACTTGGTTTTGTTTAGTTAAACAAAAACTACCAAGAAAACCGTAAACCTCAAAATAAGATTTGTAACAGTGTGTAACAAAACCCCTGCTTGTTACACACTGTTACAAAAATGTCATTTTTGCAGACAAAATAGTCTTAATTTTTAGAAAAACGTAATTGTACGGTGTGAGTTTGACTATGCAGATTTTTAATTGTAGTTACCTCAATGCCCTGCATTTTGGCTATTCGTTCAACAATCTTTAAACCCAGTCCACTGGTGTTAGCAGCGTAATTTTTAATGAGCGTATCATTATCAGAAGCATACTCTTGCTGCAATACGCTATTAATAACCGAAACAGTCGGCACTGTGCCATCCATTGCTGAAACTAAACGCACATCAACATCATGACTACCATATTTAATAGCATTATCAATTAGATTATAAAGTAAGCGTGTTAAAGCAATCTTTTTAAAGGGTATGCTGGGCATAATCCCCAAAACCAAGTCTAATGACACATCAACCCGGCTATACTTGGTCTTTATGTCAGTTAATAGTTTATTAATATCACCTTTAAGCACTAGCTCATCCAATGCCGCATTAGCATGACCTAATTCAATGGTTTGATTCAAAATAACCGTCACTTCTTTAATGTCTTCTAACATGCTCTTAGCGAAAATAAAGGAATCTTCTTCCAGCACATCGGCGACCATATGTAAGCGACTTAAAGGCGTGCGTATATCATGCGAAATTTCTGCCAAAAACAATTCTCGCTCTTTCATTAAACGATTTATATCAGCATGCATATTATTTAAGGCCTCAGCCAGCTGGATAATTTCAGGTATCGTATTTTTAGGTATAGTTAGTTCTTTAATGGTAGGGTTATGAGCGATTAATTGAGCTTCTTTAGCAATTTCTGATATGGAATGACTCACTCGCCTTGTAATCCATCCATTTAGAACAGCCGTTAATGCCAACGTTAATAACATTATAACAACACTAACGGCAGGTAATATTCGAGCAATTGAATACCACTCAAAACCTAAGGTGTAATAAGGTGGCTGCTTGCGCTGAATCCAAAACATAGGTGGGGTTTCTTGAAAGCTGATCACAAATGCATCGCTGGCTATGCCACTATTAAAAGATTTAATAAGCTCCTGAATAATGGGAAATGGAGGGGGGGGGAGCAGTGTCTTGAATAATGTGATCGGGTAAGAACACAAAGTGGGTTTGACTATCCAGCATTTTAAGCAGCTGATTCTTTAACACAGGGTCATCTCGGACGATAACCAGATCAACTGCTTTAATAGCGAAGGAACTCATAACGGCCATTCGATTAGCCCATACTTTAGATCCATCTGCTATCACTAAACCTATCAGCATTATTTCTAATAAGAGAATAACTAAAATTGAACGTTGCCACAGTTTGTAACTGACATTTTTGAATAATTTAAACATTTAATACTGACCCTTAACGCTTGACGTGGCACTCTTAGCCAAGTGGCTAGTAAAAACATAACCTTTACCGCGCAGCGTATGAATGTAATTAGTGTGCAGAGGATCGTCATCTAAACGTTTTCGTAACCGGGAAATCATCATATCAATATTGCGTTGACCAGGTTTTATATCAAAGTTACTGCTAAGCAATCGACTTGCCAATTGACTGCGTGAAAATATTTTACCCGATGTACTAGCTAGAATGATTAATAAGGCAAATTCTTCTGAAGATAATGATACCGGTTGATCATTACAAAATAACTTCCTTGCCTGACCATCTAAGAAAAAAGGCCCGAATTGTAATTCAATATGTTCAGCCTCATTGGGTTCAAAGACATCATCCGAAGTGCGACGTAATAAAGCTCTAATCCTAGCTAATAACTCTCTTGATTCAAACGGTTTTACTAAATAATCATCAGCGCCAAGTTCTAGGCCTATTACTTTATCAATCAGTTCATTTCGTGCAGTCAAAAAAATGATCGGTGTGTTATCGCCTGCCAGCCTAAGCTTTTGGCAAATGCTTAAGCCATCTTCACCTGGCATATTGATATCTAAAATAATCAAATGACAGGCGAAACGCTCACGTTGTGTGTGCATTTCTGCTGCATTTATCGCCACAAGGGTCTCATAACCTTGTTTTTGAAGATAATAAGCGACTAATGTAGCATGACGACTGTCATCATCAACAATAAGGATTCTTTGTTTCATAGCTTGAAATTTAAACGCATAACACTAAGACTAAATATTATCGCTGTTTTTTACGCTTTACCCTCATTAACTTAAATATTAAGGGTTGAGCAAGGACATATACGCAAAGACCTAAGCCTATTAAAAAAGCTAAATGATCTAAGCCCATAAAATGAACAAACAAATTCTTTACTCGACTATGATCCGCATATAAACCCACATGCGCAGAGACCGGAAAAGACATTGATAATAATAAAGTAACAAATACACTGACAAATTTTCCGTTCATAATAAGCTCTCAACATATTTTTTTTAAGGACGCCGCAAACTAGCTTAACGTTACCACATTAAATCAAAGTATCAAAACTCACTGAACTAATCTTAAAGCGCATCATAAAATTAAAGCTTTTTCTCGACTTAGCTAAACTGGCTTTGATAATATAGATGTAATATAAATTTTTTATATTAAAAGCATCCAGTGTTAATTAATAATAAAGAGCATATCAATGAAAAAAATAACATTACTCGCTTTATCTACCCTTTTATCAATATCAGCACAGCAATCAATTCAAGCATCAGAACATCACAGCGGGCACATGGGTGGCCCTAGAGGCAGCAGCAGTGGAACTGGTGTTTGCAAACCCCAATTAAGTAAATTTATCCCAGCTCATTTAACGACTGTTATTCCCGGAGCAGAGTTCTCATTTATTGCCCATAACGTGCCTAAAGCAGATCAAATTTCCATAACGGTTAAAAACATACCGGTTGAGTTTGAAGCTGAATTTAAAGACCCTTACTATATTATTAAAAGCAAACTGCCCGCTTCTTTGCATGATACTTATGCCCGTATTAATATTAAAGTTAAAGCCAAATACTCAGAATGTGAAGCTGAAAGCGGTTGGTTGCTTAATATCGTAGATAAATAATCATGGATTTAAATTAACCCCTATGTCGGCAAATAGCTCCATCCAAAAATGTGCCGCATTTTGTCTGGCATTACGATTTGATATTAATGAATTAGCGACGTTACTCTCTAAGACAACGCTAATTCGTATTATCAAAGGTGCCTTATTAATTGAAGATGATAATTCTTGGTCGATAGTATTCGCCTATGGCGCAGTTGTGCATTGGAATGTTAGTCCTGAAGCACAAACTAAATTACATCAATTATTATTAGAACACGCAGAATTTCCCCTAACGGTTGTAGAAGAAGATTTTTTTACTTTTACACTTAACTGTCCTAGCACCCGCATTATTGAAGATCATATAGAAATTGAATCGTCAGACCCTATTTTAATTTTTGCCTTATCACAAGGTATGGCACAATCAATCAAATTGGCTTCGTTTGAAACCAATGCTATTACTACGATTAATAACACCAGCTATATTCCTAAATCATTAGCAGAAAATGGGCGCATAAAACTCAGTCGTTATAAAATAGCCAAAATACGCGGGCAGTTGTTCTTAACTAAAAGCGATATTATTTTGAATTACGACTTGCTAGATACACCCGATTTCTTTTGGGAGTATCCAGAATATGAATCTTTTTACACGATTACAGCAAAATATTTAGAAATTGCGCCTCGCACCCAAGTGTTATCTAAAAAACTCGAAACAATCCATGAATTATTCGAAATGTTAGCGGATGAACAAAAACATCGCCACTCGACGATTTTAGAATGGATCATCATCTGGTTAATCGCATTTGAAATCGGTATGACTATCGCCAGTAAATTATCCTAATGCTCAGTTATAGACACTCCTTTCATGCCGGCAATTTTGCCGACGTTTTAAAACATATAGTATTAATTAAAATTCTTGAACACTTAAGAATTAAAGATAAAGCGTTTTGCTGTATTGATACCCACGCCGGTGCCGGTAAGTATGAATTGGATAGTGAGTATGCACAAAAAAATAAAGAATTTCAAAATGGTGTAGGTGCCTTATGGCAATTAGATAATTTGCCCGGGGCAGTAGCAGATTATGTAAGAGTTATCAAAAGTTTTAATGCTACGGATACCCTTAACACTTATCCAGGCTCACCATTAATCATCAAGCAATTGTTACGTCAGCAAGATCATTTATTTGCACATGAGTTACATCCAACCGAAATTGAACTGTTAAACCTAGCCATAAAAAATGATAGACGTATTACCGTTCAGCACACGGATGGCTTAAAAAACACCCTCGGGCTATTACCGCCAAAAGCCAATCGAGGCTTAGTATTAATTGATCCCTCTTACGAAATTAAAAGCGATTACGAAACCGTAGTAGAATATTTATTTAAATTTTATAAACGCTTCAGCCATGGTACTTTTGCGCTATGGTATCCGGTTGTTGATCGAAGCAGAAATATTCAACTTGAAAACGCCATAAAATCCAGCCCGCTTAAAAATGTACAGCTTTATGAATTGGGCTTAAAAGCAGATACTACAGAACATGGTATGACTGCTAGCGGCATGATTGTTATTAATCCGCCCTGGACATTAGCAACCGAATTACAAGACACCCTACCTTACTTAGCTAACACGCTAGGGTTGGAAAATGCAGGTCATTATCGTATTGAAACCTTAGTTGCAGAATAGTCATACTGCCCTATCTTAAATTTTAATGCTAAAATCCCCACTAATTAACTTGGATAAACAAGCACACTGATTATGAAGAATATTATTGTAATGTCTGGCGATATCGGCAGTGGCAAATCCTCGGTAGCCAAAGCACTAAAAGAACTGACTCAATTTGAAATTATTGGCACAGGCACCATCCAAAGAGAAATTGCTACACGCCGCGGTGTCACTACGCTTGAGCTTAATAAAATATCTCAAACTGATCGAAGCATTGATGATGAAATTGATGCCTATGTCGTTGAATTAGGCAAAACTCAAGAACAATTAATTTTAGACTCTCGCTTAGCTTGGCACTTTATACCAGATGCCTTTAAAGTTTTTTTAGCGGTTGATTCCGTCGTTGGGGCAGAAAGAGTGTTTAATGCGGCGCGGGGAGATGAACATAATCCATCCCTAGCGGTAACACTTGAAAACAATCTAAAACGCCAGAGTATAGAAGACCAACGCTTTAATCATCTTTACAATGTACAGTTTAGAAAATACAGTAACTATGATTTAGTCATCGATACGTCTTTTACCTCACCCGAAGTAATTGCCCAAAAAATTAAAGACTGCTTTGATTTATGGCTACAAGCACACCTTTTTGCTCAATTATGGGTAACACCCAAAAAATTATTACCGACGCAATCGATTAAAGAATTGGTCGAAATCGAACCTTTAGCGGAAGATGCCGCCGTACAGGTTTTTGTATGTAACGGATTTATCTATATTAATAACGGTCACCAAAAAGTCGTTGATGCCCACAAACAAGGCAGTAAGTTAATTCCTGCGGATATATTATCTGAGGATGCTAATGCAGAGTTAAGCACGGGGGTTACTGCTTTAGATTTAGCCCATTCAGTGACTATTGCTATGCTCTATAAATGGGAAGAAACCTTAGGCTTTGAATACAGCGTTTATCCCGAAAAAGCATCGACTTAAAGGCTAATTATAATTCAGCCGCGATATCTAAAGCTTCAGATAGGGTAGCAACCCCATAAATCTGCAAGCCTTTTATTGGGGTTTTAGGAACATTGGCTTTAGGGATAATCGCTTTTTTAAAGCCATGTTTGGCCGCATCATTCAAACGGGCATGACCATTAGCGACGGGTCTAATTTCACCACTTAAGCCAATCTCACCAAAAAAGAATGCATCATGAGGGATTACTCTATCTTTTAAACTAGAGACCACCCCAATTACAATCGCTAAATCAGAACTGGTTTCGGTGACTTTTATGCCACCTACGACATTGGCATATATTTCATCTTGAGCTGTAAAAACCCCACCATGTCGATGCAATACTGCCAACAACATTGCCAAGCGATTTTGATCAAAGCCCACAGCTAGGCGTCTAGGATTACCATATTGACATTCGGTGACTAAGGCTTGAATCTCAACTAACAAAGGCCGAGTCCCTTCCCATAATACGGTGACAACACTACCCGATGATGGCTTTTCTGCTCTATTTAAAAACATCGCAGACGGGTTTTTAACTTCTTTTAAACCCGTGCTATCCATAGCAAAAAAACCTAACTCACCCACACTACCAAAACGATTTTTATCGGCTCTTAACACCCTAAAACGCGCATCATCAGTAGACCCTAACATCACTTGCGTATCAACAATATGGCTTAAGGTCATAGGCCCGGCTAAAGATTGATCTTTGGTGACATGGCCGACCATAAAAATAGAAACTTGCTGTTTTTTGGCGTATTGAGTCAGATAACTAGCAGACTCTCGCACTTGAGACACAGAACCCGGTGCAGACTCTGCCTCTTGAGTGTGCATGACTTGAATTGAATCAATGATTAATATTTGTGGCTTAATGTCATCTAAAACATCACAAATGCGCTGCACGGAAGTTTCCATCAGCATCATGATTTTATCAGCAGGTAACTTTAAACGTAAGGCACGTTCGGCAATTTGTTGTAAAGATTCTTCACCCGATACATACAATACTTTAACACCACGATCTGCAATATTAGCGATAGCTTGTAGTAATAAGGTACTTTTACCCGCACCTGGCGCACCACCAATTAAGACGACACTGCCACAGACAATGCCCCCTCCTAACACCCTGTCAAATTCGGATATACCCGTTGAAATACGCTCAGCTTGCGTAAGGTTAACATCTGCTAATAACTTAATTTCTGAACGACTGCCTGCATAACCATTACGACTACTGCGTTCTGAACTAGTAGAACCTAAGCGGACTTCTTTAATGGTATTCCATTCACCACAACTGGTGCATTGTCCCCCCCAACGCGGATAATCGGCTCCGCATTGATCGCACACATAGGCAATTTTTACTTTTTTACTCATGATTTATTATACAAACCACAGGTAAATTGACAGGCTAAAAAGTTAGCTTTAACCACCGCGATAATAGCCACCTTTTGCAGTGTTCTGTACTTTTACGCTGCTTTGAGCTTTAACTACTGGCTTTACTTTAGGCGCTTTAGAGTCAACAGATGATTTTACGACTGGTTTTTTATCAGTAGGCTGATTAGCTTTAGCTGATTTTGCAGCAGTCTTAGGCGTTTTTTTAACCGCCCCTTTAGCAACGCCTTTTTTATTGCTGACTAAAGAAGCTTTTGAAAGCTCAGGCACTGGAGCTGGTGGCGGCACATACTGAGGGGCAACTCCTTCATACAATGCAACGGGTACACCGTCAATTTGAGTCAAGGCATTATTTAAAGCGACTTGATCAAAATCAGGCACTTCCCCACCATTGGCTTTTTGTATTAAAGCTAAGGCAATTGCAAAACGCTGATCTTGGGTTTTTTCTTCACCCTCTAAATCAGGATGCGCTTCTACATAAAGCGTATTGTCTAACCATCCCACTTTAATAG
>CAIVAH010000286.1 GCA_903903765.1 uncultured Methylococcaceae bacterium | reverse complement strand
TGCGGTTAACCAGGTTAATGAAGAAGCATAAATTAAAATGTTATACCATTTTGGAAATGCTAAAGGTAATAATACTCGGATAATAACACTTAGATTAATGAGTATAAAAGCAAAAGCCATCGCATTTGATGCTTTTAAAGTGCGTCCGGTATGACCTAATGAAACTCTTGCCATCATACCTAGTGTTAAAACACCAATGCCGCCAACAGTAAATGCATGCAAAGAAAGAGTAGGATTTACCCAGTTAAATGCACTTAGAGCAGTTAAGAAAAATCCAAAAATGATCCAACAATAACCGATATAAAGTATCCATAATAAGGGTACGTACCAAATGCGTTGTACATACCAACCTAATAGTCTTGCACTATTGCTGATAGTCGAAGTTACAGCTACTAAGGCTATTAACAAACCTGAACTATTGTTGATCAGTAAAATAAAGGTTAGTAAAGCTGAGCCTATAGATAAGGTGTCTAAGAGCGGGTTTCTTATAATTATGGTTCCTGATAAACCTTTCTCTACAAAAAAGGGTAGTACTCGTCCCGCAATAACTAATATAAGTAGGATAATAGTTGCTATTATTAATTTGATACCGATATCGGCAGTATTTTGATAAATATTAAGCATTTGTGAGTGTATCAAGCCATTACCTAAAGTTAATAACAATAAAAGGCCGATAAAAATAATACTGTTATAATTTTTGGCTTGAATTATTGGTTTAGCTATTTGATAAATTAAGACGGGTAAAAATATAAAGTCTATAAAAGCGATGATGCCGTCAGGTAGTAAACTGGCATAAAAAGGTAGAACTCTTCCATACAGCCATAGGATCGCTAGACCCGCTAAATGATTCCCAGATAAGGTTGGTTTTCCGGTCCAGTTTTTAACGGCAGTTAATAAAAAACCACTAATAACGGCCACCGAATAACCCATGAGCATTTCATGGGCATGCCAATAGTTAGATTGAAAGTAGTTTTCGGTGCTTAAATGACCATTAAAAATGGCATTCCAAAGCACGATAAGAATGAGAGCTGATAAACCTGCTAGGGCAAAGAAAACTCTAAAGCCCAAATTAAAAAGAGGGGTATTAAAAATTTTGTGTGTGTTCATCTATTTCCGTTTTCCAGCCAGTCTAATTCAGCATTAGAGAAGCCCGCAATTATACGCATTTCTCTGTTAAAAGGTCCTTTTGGCATACCACCGAGATAATATTGTTGTATAAGTTCTCGATATTTAGCTTCGGGTTCTGCATTTTGTTTTGAGCAAACGTATTTAAACCAATAGGACCCTCGTTCAACATGACCAACTTCGTCCGTTAAAATTCGAGTTAGTAACTTAACACTTGCATCATCCCCATGGTGTTGAAATTTATCGATAATAGAAGGTGTGACATCTAGGCCACGAGCTTCCATACAACGAGGTACCATTGCTAAGCGAGCTAATAAATTATCAGCTGTATCGGTAGCATGATCCCAAAGGCCATTATGGGCGGGTAAATCGCCATAATTAAGTCCAAAAGACTTTAAATGCCTTTGAATTAATTCAAAGTGTTGGGCTTCTTCATCGGCAATACATAACCAATCCTGATAAAATGCATCGGGTAAATTACGAAAGCGATACAGGATGTCCCAAGCTAAATAAATAGCAATGAATTCGACATGGGCGATGGCATGAAAAAAGGCGGCAATACCCTCAGGGCTGCCAAACTTCCGTTTAGGCATGTCTTTTGGAGGTAATAAATTGGGTTTATTGGGGAAGCTAACTCTGCTGATAGGTAAAACAGTTGATTCTGAAATAAAACTCAATTGGCCCGTTTTTAAAAGCTGCCAAGCATCGTGAGTGCCTTTTAATAACTCGTCCATTGTTGAGTTGTGCAAACAGTTTTCGGCTAATTCAAATACATTTTTCATGGATTACAATATGATTAGAGCGCTAGACTTGACAGTTTTATTAATGTATTTTTTATTTATCTACTGGCTTTCTGATCAGTCTTCGTTGCCAGCACCGATGTGGTTTGAGCATCAAGATAAAATAAATCATGCGGGTGCCTATTTTATAATGGCGTTATTAGCATGGCGATGTTTTAGACATTTTATTTGTAGACCTATTATAGTGTTTTTTTTGACTGTTGTTTTTTGCAGTTTATATGGTTTTTCTGATGAATGGCACCAGTCTTTTGTTGAAGGCAGACAATCAGATGTCTTTGATTGGGTTGCAGATACAATGGGTGCTATTTTAGCTATGTTGTCGTTAAGGGTGTATCAAATCTTTAAGTCTTAAAAGCTAAATTTGGCCTGTGTAGAGGCTTTTCGAGTACCGTGCTTGAATGTAATTTATAAGTTCGACTAAAATAAGACTTACTCTTTAAACAAACAAATTACATGTCAAAAGATATTCGCATAGAAAGATTCAGTGGCCCTGCCTTGGCAGAATACATTCCAGAATTAGCCCGCCTTAGAATAGAGGTATTTCGAGATTTCCCATATTTATACGACGGTGATTATGAGTATGAAGAAAAATATTTACAAACTTATATCAATACCCCGGAAAGTGTCATAGTGTTAGCTTTTGATGGCGATAAAGTAGTAGGAGCTTCTACAGCACTGCCGATGAAGTTCGAAACCATAGAAATGAAGCAACCTTTTATTGATAATGGTTATGATCTTGATGAGGTGTTTTATTGCAGTGAGTCAGTTTTAAATAAGAATTATCGTGGTTTAGGTTTAGGTGTTAAGTTTTTTGAGCAACGTGAAGCGCATGCCGAGTATTTAGGTGGTTTTAAGCATATTACTTTTTGTTGCGTAGAAAGGCCGATAGATCATCCACGTCGGCCAAAAGATTATGTGCCTTTAGATCAGTTTTGGAATAAACGTGGTTACTTTAAGCATCCAGAACTTCGGTCTGCCTATATTTGGAAGGATTTAGATGATACTGAGGAAACTTCAAAACCTATGACTTTTTGGTTAAAACATGATCGTTAAAATAGCGACTGCTCAATATAATATTAGTTTTTTAGAAAATTGGGCGGCATACGAACAAAAAGTGATGAAATGGGTGCAAGATGCTGCAACTCAAGAAGCAAAAATATTATTATTTCCAGAGTACTTCAGTATGGAATTAGCTTCTTTGTTCGAGCAGGAAATTTATGCATCTTTAGGTAAACAATTAGAAGCATTACAGTCTTTGCATGCGGGATTTGTTGAGCTTTTTAAAAACTTAGCGGTTAAGCATCAGTGTCTTATTCAAGCGGGTACTTTTCCCGTTTTGGTAAAGTTTGGTGTTTATGTTAATCGAGCTTATTTATTTAGTGCGACAGGGCAAATAGATTATCAAGATAAATTGATGATGACCCGTTTCGAAAATGAACAATGGTTGATTACTGCTGGTACAGAATTAAAGTATTTTTCAACAGAATACGGAAAAATCGGCATTAATATTTGTTATGACAGTGAGTTTCCGTTACTTGCTAGAAAACAAGTAGAAGCGGGGTGTACACTAATTTTAGTTCCCAGTTGCACAGACACCGTGGCTGGTTATCATCGCGTTAAAATTGGTTGTCAAGCCAGAGCTTTAGAGAATCAATGCTATGTGGTGCAATCTTCGTTAGTCGGATCGGCGCCTTGGTCAGAAGCTGTTGACGTTAATGTAGGTGCGGGTGCTATTTATACCCCTGTTGATAAAGGTTTTCCTGATAATGGCATCTTGTCTATAGGTGAGTTTAATGCCGTGCAGTGGGTATATGCAGATATAAATTTAGCAGCTTGTGCAACAGTAAGAGAAAATGGCCAAGTCTTTAATTATAGAGATTGGCCATTACAATTTAATGTGAGTAGCCAAGTAGTGACTCAAACGTAAGATTGTTTTTTTCTAAAATCGATTTAAGTTTATCTATGGCTATTAGTTGTAGTTGTCTTATACGTTCTTTAGTTAGTTTAAAATCAGTGGCTATTTGATCAAGTGTTTGCTCTTCATAGCCACAAACTCCAAAACGTCGACAAATAATTTCTCTGTGTTTTTCTGGTAGTTCTAAGACGGAGTTTATAATATCTTGACGCATGTCATTTTCTTCTAAGTGTGTTGATGGTTCGTAATGCACGCTATCAGAAACTTGTTCGACATCTAAATAGTCGCAATCTTGTTGGTTAAATGGTCCCGTTTGTAGCTCAATAAAGATTATTTGTTCAATTTTGTCTAATGATAAGCCCATAAAGTTTGCAGTTTCTTGGTGACTAGGTTTATGGGCCAGATTTTTTGTTAGTTCTTTATGGGCTTTTTTATATTGCTTTAGTTCTTTTAAAATATGTATTGGGAAGCGGACGTTATTACTTTGATTCATAATCGCACGGTCAATCGATTGTTTAATCCAATACATTGCATAGGTAGTGAGTCTGGTACCCATATCGGGGTTAAATCTATCTACGGCTTGCATTAATCCTAAATTACCTTCTTGTACTAAATCTAGAAAAGATAAGCCCCTGTTTACATATAGATAAGCGATTTTAACGACGAATCTAAAATTGGATTTTATCAAAATTTCCCGTGCTTTTTTATCCCCGTTTATATTCAACTCGGCGTAATTTTTTTCAGCTTCTGCCGTGAGCAATTCAGTTTGATGTATCTCATTTATATAAATATTAGTGGTACTTATCTCTGAATTGCACAGTCCCAAACTACAAGATATTTTTTTTTGTGGCGGTATTTTTATAGTGAGTAAATTAGAGGGTAGGTAATTTTTAGGTGTTATTGAGTTGTAATTATTTTTTGGGTACTTCAATAAAGCATTATTCATATCAATCACCTTGGGGTTAGACCATGATTTTTTGGTAAGATCGCTTACCAAAGTTTCATTTCTGCAGTTTTAAAATTGCACTATTAAATATAATTATTTTTATTATTTCAGGTAGTCATTGCGCACATAAAAGTTTCTTTGTGATTAATATTTGCAATAATGCAAGTGAATGACTATCAGTAAGGCTGAGTTGACAATAGGTCGATTCAGTTTTTTTATAAATCTAAAATTCAGTGTCTTTTGAGTGTAATCAATAGCTCAAACTTAGAAAGTTTTAATGATCAATGAGGAC
>CAIVAH010000285.1 GCA_903903765.1 uncultured Methylococcaceae bacterium | reverse complement strand
TAGACGTACAGGCAATGGCGGTTTTAAATGTGGTCAGTCTCATCGCCGTCATATCTTGACTAAAAAGTCGACTAAAAGAAAAAGACAGCTACGTTCACCAGCTACTATTCATCCATCAGACGTACGTATGGCTATACGTATGATGCCATACAGTTAAGGGGATAAATAGATGCCTAGAGTTAAACGTGGTGTAACAGCCAGAGCAAGACACAAAAAAGTTTTAAAATTAGCAAAAGGATATTATGGCGCTCGTAGTCGTGTATATCGCGTAGCTAAACAAGCGGTTATCAAAGCAGGTCAATATGCTTATCGTGATCGTAAACAGAAAAAACGTCAATTCCGTGCTTTATGGATTGTGCGTATTAACGCAGCTTCGCGTATGTACGGCATTTCATACAGTCGTTTAATCAATGGCTTGAATAAAGCTAATGTAAAAATTGATCGTAAAGTTTTAGCTGATATAGCTGTTCGTGATATTGAAGCATTCGGTAAAATTGCCGAAATTGCAAAAGCAAATCAAAGTCCTGTATCTTAAGTAAATTACAACCTACCTCGTAAGAGGTAGGTTGTTTTTGTTACACTCGAATACAATCGAATTCACCCACCCTAATTAAAGCGAGCAGTGCAGTGTCGGCTACCCTAGAAGAGATTCTCGCGCAGGCATTACAAGAGCTTGCAGCAGTAAATGACCTTATCGAACTGGATAAGGTGCGTGTAAATTATTTAGGTAAAAAAGGTTTATTTACCTTACAAATGAAAGAGCTTGGTAATTTGGATCCAGAGCAAAGACGCTCCGTGGGGCAAGTTATTAATCAAGTCAAAGATCAATTCCAACAACAACTAGAAGCAAAAAAAGATCAATTAACAGCTGATGAGTTAAGCGCACGCTTGGCATCTGAAAGCATCGATGTTTCTTTGCCTGGTCGTGGACAAGCAACTGGACGATTACATCCGGTCACTACTACGTTACGCCGTATTTCAAAGATCTTTGCATCAGTTGGGTTTACTGTGGTTGAAGGGCCAGAAATTGAAGATGATTATCATAATTTTGAAGCACTAAATATCCCTGCTCATCATCCCGCTCGTGCTATGCACGATACTTTTTATTTTGATGCGCACACCGTTTTAAGAACGCATACTTCTCCTGTGCAAATTAGAACGATGGAATCAGAAAAACCACCTTTAAAGGTTATTGCACCGGGTCGAGTTTATCGTTGTGATTCTGATATAACGCATACACCTATGTTCCATCAAGTTGAAGGGTTTTTAGTAGATACTGATGTGAGCTTTGCTGATTTAAAAGGCGTGGTTTATGAGTTTTTACGCGCCTTCTTCGAAAAAGATATTCAAGTACGATTTAGACCTTCTTATTTTCCATTTACAGAGCCCTCTGCTGAAGTTGATATTGAGTGCGTAATGTGTAATGGTGAGGGCTGTCGAGTCTGTAGCCATACGGGTTGGTTAGAAGTGATGGGTTGCGGCATGATTCATCCAGAAGTTTTTAAAGCCGTTAATATTGATAGCGAACAATATACTGGCTTTGCCTTCGGTATGGGGGTAGAGCGCTTAGCAATGTTGCGTTATGGCATTAACGATTTACGATTGTTTTTTGAAAATGATCTTAAGTTCTTAGAGCAGTTTAACTAAACTGTCATTGCAAAGGATAAATTAAAATGCAAATTAGTGAAGCCTGGTTAAGGTCTTATGTAAATCCTGATGTCAATACAGAAACATTAGTCGAACAGTTAACAATGGCTGGCTTAGAAGTTGATTCTGTAGAGCCAGCGGCAGCAGATTTTAGTGGCGTCGTTGTGGGTCAAGTGATCAGCATGGAACAACACCCCGATGCTGATAGATTACGTGTTTGTCAGGTAAATGTTGGGGCTGAAGCACCTTTACAAATCGTTTGCGGAGCGAGTAATGTCCGAGTTGGTTTAAAAATACCAGCGGCTCTCTGTGGCGCAGTGCTACCAGGCGATTTTAAAATTAAAAAGTCTAAACTTAGAGGCCAAGAATCATTTGGCATGTTGTGTTCAGAAAAAGAATTAGGCTTAGTAGCTGAAGCGCATGGCTTGATGGAATTAGCTGATGATGCGCCAGTTGGTGTTGATATTAGAGAGTATTTGTCTCTAAACGATACCATTATAGAAGTTGATCTCACCCCTAACCGAGCAGATTGTTTAAGTATTGAAGGCTTAGCTAGAGAAGTTGCGCTATTAAATAAATTAGATTGGTCAACAACCGTTGTGGATGCCGTTGAAATTGGCCATTCAGAGACTTTAACAGTAACTGTTAAAGCACCAGAGGCCTGTCCAAGGTATTTAGGTCGTTTAATTAATGGCGTAAATGCACAAGCCATTACACCCCTATGGATGCAAGAGCGTTTACGTAGATCAGGTATCAGAAGTTTAGGGCCATTAGTCGATGTCACTAACTATGTATTATTAGAATTAGGTCAGCCTTTGCATGTATTTGACACTGCAAAATTAACGGGTGGTATTACAGTACGTTATGCAAATGTTGATGAGTCGTTAACGTTATTAAATAATGAGGTTATCAAGTTAGATCCACAATCATTAGTCATCGCGGACGATAAACAAGCATTAGCGCTTGCAGGCGTCATGGGGGGCAGTGATTCTGCGGTTTCTGATGTTACTCAGTCTGTGTTTTTAGAGTGTGCCTTTTTCTCACCGCTTGCTATAGCCGGAAAAGCTAGAAATTATGGTTTACACACGGATTCATCTCATCGATTTGAACGGGGTGTAGATGCGCAATTACAAACCCGAGCGATAGAAAGAGCTACGCAATTAATCGTTCAGATTGCTGGTGGCGTAGTGGGTGAAATTTCAGAAGTGACCTCTACAGAGCATTTACCTGTTAAAACAGCTGTTTTATTGCGTCGTCATAAAATTGAGCAGTCATTAGCGGTTAAATTAGCGGATGAACAAATAAAAGATATTTTACAACGCTTAGGAATGCAACTTCTTGATCACGCCGAAGGCTGGCAGGTAATTCCACCAAGTTTTCGTTTCGATATCAGCATAGAGGCTGATTTAATTGAAGAAATTGCCAGAGTTTTTGGATATAATAACTTACCGTCTAGTAATTTATTTATGAGATCTGAATTAAGTCAAGTAACAGAAACTCGGCTTGAAATTGATAGAGTAAAAGATTTATTAGTTGATAGGGGTTATCAAGAGGCCATCACGTACAGCTTTGTTGATGCTGAAATACAAAATGTTGTTGCACCCAATGTTGAGCCAATATCCTTAAAGAATCCAATTTCTTCTGAGTTGGCAGTGATGAGAACGACCTTGTGGTGTGGTTTATTAAAAGTTGCTTTATATAATACTAATCGTCAACAAACGCGTGTTAGATTGTTTGAAACAGGATTACGGTTTATTAAGGTAAATGCTGAAATACAGCAGCAAAAAATGTTGGCTGGTCTTTTATTAGGTGATGTTTATCATGACCAATGGGCAGAAAAATCCCGTAAAATTGATTTTTATGATGTTAAAGCTGATCTAGAGGCAATATTTGATTTAGCAGGTTGTGACGTTAGTTTTAGTAAAGCAGAGCAACTGACTTTACACCCGGGACAAACGGCTAAAATACTTGCTGCAGATGGGGTAGAAATGGGTTGGATGGGTATGTTGCACCCACAAATAGAAAAAGCGCTGGGATTTGATCAGCAAGTTTTTCTGTTTGAGTTAGATCAAAACTACTTGTTAAATAAGATAGTACCTAGATTTACAGCGCTATCTAAATATCCGTCTGTAAAACGCGATTTAGCTTTAATAGTCAATGAATCGGTTTCTGCGAATGACATAATGGGGGTCATTAAAAATAGTGCAGAACCAACGCTACAAGATATAATCATCATCTTTGATGTTTATCGTGGCAAGGGCATTGAACCGGGTAATAAAAGTATTGCGTTAAGTTTGATATTACAAGATGATACGCAAACATTAACAGAATTTGAGATAGATGGTATCGTTAACAGATTATTAACGATATTAGCAAATGAATTAAATGCAAAACTGAGGGATTGATCTATGGCATTAACTAAAGCTGACTTTGCGGAAAGATTGTTTGACGAAATTGGTCTAAATAAACGTGAAGCAAAAGAAATTGTAGAAGTATTTTTTGAAGAGATTAAAACTTCATTAGAACAAGGTAAACAAGTCAAAATATCTGGCTTTGGTAAATTTGAATTACGTGATAAAACCAGTAGACCAGGCAGAAATCCAAAAACGGGTGAAGAAATTCCCATAACTGCAAGAAGAGTAGTTACTTTTCGTTCAGGCCAAAAGCTAAAAGCGAGAGTAGAAGCTTATGCTGGAAAAGAGCAATAATAATCAGGCGTTCTCTATACCCGATAAAAAATATTTCACCATTGGTGAGGTGAGCGAATTATGTGGCGTAAAGCCACATGTTTTGCGTTATTGGGAACAAGAGTTTAAAGAATTAAGCCCCGTCAAAAGAAGAGGTAATCGCCGTTATTATCAACCGCATGAGGTTTTATTAATTCGGCAAATAAAAGAGTTATTATATGATCAAGGCTTTACTATTAGTGGCGCAAAAGCCTATTTAACTAAAGATCAAATTAAAGAAACCAATGTTATTTCAAGTGATTTTATAAAAGAAATGATTATTGAGCTTGAAGCAATAGCTAATTTTCTTTAACATTTCATTAAGCAGATATCCGTTATCTATAGTACAATTAAACTTCATAATATGTCGGAGTGTAGCGCAGCTTGGTAGCGCACTTGTCTGGGGGACAAGGGGTCGCAGGTTCAAATCCTGTCATTCCGACCAATTAATTCAATCTAAGAGGTCAAGTTTGTGAGTGTTGCAGATACATTTTTTCCGTGGATCATCTTAGGTTTTTTCTTCGTCACCACCTATGTAGGCTATTTGTTAGGTAAAAGACAAAATAAAGATAAGTTTTAAATCTCTTTGTTCAAGAACGGCTAAGCATGGTAAACATTCAGTGTTAACACGACTTCCGCACCCCCTTCGGGTTTATTACGTAAACTTAATTCTGCTTCTAGCAATTTGGTAATTAATTGCAAAATGCGTAAACCCAAGCCATTAAGCTTTTTATTATAGTTATCCAAATTAGAATAATTTAGTAACTCTGTATCCGATAACGGAAAACCAGGGCCTTGATCAGAAATAATTAAGGCGAACTGGTCACTAGTCACATGACTATTTATAGTAATGTTGCCACCGCCATGATTAATGCCGTTATTGATGACATTATATAAAAAATTCTTTAACGCTTTGGGTTTATAACGGAGCAGGGGCGTATCGTTTAAAGTGACACTAATCAGACTATCGGAATTGGCATATTTGGCTACCACTTCCTTAATAAACAACGCCATATCACCGACTTGCCACAACTCGGTTTCTTCAATGTTAAATCGCGCTAACTCTATAAAACGATTTAGCCCCTCGTTCATCTCATCTATATCCCTAAAGATACTGTCGATATAACCCTGCGTGTCTGGTGTCAGTAATTCGGTTACCATACTGATGCGGTTTAATGGCGTTCGTAAATCATGAGATATACTCGACAGTAAAAATTTTTGTTTTACAGTGATATCAACTAGATCTGCGCGCATTTTATTCATGGCCAGCGCCACTGCACGTATTTCTTCTGGACCGCTCGGTTCAATTTCGATGGTATCAATATTTTTACCAATCAATGTGGCCTTCTCAGCGAGATCTTTTAAAGGACGATTTAAATAATACGCTGCAATATAAGCAGAAAGTAATGAAAAAACTATTGTCAACACGGCAGTCATAGTAAAAAATCGGCTAATGGTATTAATATTAATAATAGAAGGTATGCCTATAGAAAATTCAGGCGGGTTTTGATGATGAAGCCAGACAATTTGTTGCGGTTCATGCTGATAACTCATACTAAACTGATGGGGTAAGCGCCGGTTTAAACTTTCTTGCCACGCTTTAAAAATAGGTCTAATGGGAAGGGAGTCGAACTGTTTATTAGTATTCTCTTGTAATATCATGCCCGTACTTAGTTGTAACTGCTCTGCAAAGCGCCGCTTAGAATCGGTCGTACCCTGCTGATTGATTTCTTCGGCAAATAGCATGATTGAATGACTATAATTGGCAAGTTTTTCACCGGCGGTATCCAATATACTTAAGGTAAACACTATTCGTATTACGACGATAACAAACAGCATAAAACCCAATATGATTAGAAACAAACGCCCAAATAAAGTCTTAGTTAAAAATCTCATCTTTTAGTTAATAGTGGTCTGTTGGTTAAGCAAATAACCCAGGCCTCGCACCGTTTGTAAGTACACAGGATGAGAGGGATCTTTTTCTAGTAATTGTCGTAATCTAAAAATATGCATATCGATAAAGCGACAATCCACTTTATTCTCTTTACCCTTAATATGAAAACTTAAGCGTTCACGTGATACTGGCGTACCCTTATTTTTTGCTAAGATATTAAGCAAGGCAAACTCATTGCTGGTTAAATCAATTCTTTTGTCGTCCAAAAAACAACAACGTTGCGCAAAATTAAGCTGATAAGGACCAAAATAAAATGCTTCATCACTATCAGGAACACTAGCCAATACGCGTGGTCTTCGACGCAAAACTACTTGAATACGTGCTAATAAAACTTGGCCTCTAAAAGGCTTGGCAAGATAATCGTCAGCCCCATTGATTAAACCGTCAATAGAATCTTTTTCTGTGCCATTAGCCGTTAACATAATGATAGGTGGGCTGTTTTTCTGTGTATGCAAGCGCTTACATACAGATAAGCCATCTTCACCTGGCATCATCCAATCTAAAATAATTAAGTCATAAAAATGGAGCGCTAACTTTTTGTTCATCTGTTCAGCATCACCCACATAATCTACTGAAAAGTTATTATTGACTAAAAATTGTTTTAAATATGCACCAAAGCGCAGGTCATCATCAACGATTAAAGTTTTTGCCTGCAGTATCATTTTATCAACCTTAAAGAGAGATTTCTTTTTTAACGTACCATAAAATGATTTTTTCTTAAAACACATTTAGCATAAAGAGCGCCTGTAGACCCTAGCTAATTCCACTTCAAACCGCTAATAAAAGCACTGCGAAAAACCAACTTATAATCATAAAATCAGAATCTTAGGCTGTTTTACGTATATTTTGAAACAATTAAAAACTTTACTTGTATAGGATTATTAAATAAAATCATATAATGCTTATTAAAAACAGTAAGTTTTTCTAACTTTACTGATTTATTAGCTAT
>CAIVAH010000284.1 GCA_903903765.1 uncultured Methylococcaceae bacterium | reverse complement strand
CGTTTATCACCGTCTTTAATTTCAGGCAAATATTTCTGAGCCATGACGTACCGACTGTTATATTCAGTCATTGTTTCTAAAATCACACTTAAATTGGGATCTTCTTTACGCAAGTGAAAAATAGAGGTACCACCCATGCCATCCAGCGGCTTTAAAATGATCTCAGTTTGCTCATCCAAAAAGCTTCTAATTCTGCTAGGTTCCCTGGTCACCAAAGTTTCTGCACAACATTGCGAAAACCAGGCGGTAAAAAGCTTTTCATTTGCATCACGTAAAGATTGAGGTTTATTGACGACATATACCCCACCATTTTCTGCTCGCTCAAGTATATAGGTAGCATAAATATATTCTTGATCGAATGGAGGATCTTTACGCATTAAAATTACATTTAATTCGTCCAGAGCAATATCTTTCTCTTCAGAAATTCGGTACCAGCATTCCGTGTTTCGTTCAACATTAATGATACGAACTCTTGCATAAGCCCTCCCATTTCGAAGATACAGGTCATTAAGCTCCATATAATTCAGCTCCCACCCCCTGAATTGAGCCTCAAGCAACATTGCAAAACTAGTATCTTTTTTTATATTGATATGGTCAATAGAATCCATAACAATGCCAAGTTTAATACGCATACAGCCCCAGTTTAATAACTTTAAAACAAATATCCTACCTTATTTTATAGATAGTTATTTACCTTGGGAAGAAATTTTGGTATAAAGATCAGCTAACTTTTAAATTTAGGCACTATAAAGAGGCTAATTATGTCTAGAGTATGTCAAGTAACCGGTAAACAGCCAGTTACAGGAAATAATGTTTCACACGCAAACAACAGAACAAAAAGAAGATTTCTTCCGAACTTACAACATCACAGATTTTGGGTTGAAAGTGAAAATCGTTGGGTTCGTCTTAGAATTTCAACTAAAGCAATGCGCATAATCGACAAAAACGGCATCGATGCTGTTTTAGCTGATTTACGTAAAAATGGCACCAAAGTATAAGGGGATAGAAAATGCGCGATAAAATTAAATTAATTTCTACCGAAGGCACTGGTCATTTTTACACCACAACTAAAAACAAACGTACTATGCCCGAAAAAATGGAGATCAAAAAATTTGATCCTGTGGTTCGTAAACACGTTATCTACAAAGAAGCTAAAATTAAATAGTCTTTAGACTAACTAATTGCTTCAAAAGTGCTAAAGATAACTACAAAGCTGCAAAGCTTTAGTTATCTGGCACTGTCACCATTCATTATGTTGCGTCTCGCGAATCAAATAGACCGCAACTAAACTTATTAACGCGGCGATAGATACATAAGCACCTACCCACGCTAAACCACCTTCTGTAACTAATTTTTGTGCAATATAAGGCGCGAAAGATGCTCCAATAATACCCCCCAAATTATACGCTGTGCCCGCACCTGTATAACGTAAATGTGCTGGAAACAATTCAGGTAATAACGCACCCATAGGCGAAAAGGTAGCGCCCATTAAAAACAACTGTATAGACAATAATATCGTAATCAAAAAGGGCGACTCTGAACTCAGCATGGGCTCCAAAATAAATCCCGATAAAAATGCCCCAGTTGCCGATATTAGTAAGATAGGCCGCCTGCCCCATTTATCTGCAGCCCATGCCGAGAGAGGCGAAGCTAGAGCCATGAAAAGGATTGCTATGCTTAACATTTCAAGAAAAGTTTGGCGCGGGATTTTTAAAGTGGTCGTGCCATAACTTAAAGAAAACACGGTTGATATATAAAATAACGCATAACAAACAACCATCGCTAAAGCACCCAATGCCAACGGAGCAAGATGTGATTTAAAAATTTCCGTAATGGGTAAAATAGACTGCACACCTGCCTGCAAAACTTTTGCGAATACTGGAGTTTCAACTAAAGAAACCCGGATATATAAACCCATCATCACAAGCACAGCACTTGCAATAAAAGGCAATCGCCAACCCCACTCATTAAACTCTTGCACTG
>CAIVAH010000283.1 GCA_903903765.1 uncultured Methylococcaceae bacterium | reverse complement strand
CCCTGCATTTTGTTTTAAATAGCCTGGCAAGTTCGATGCTCCATCAATAGCCGTTTGAGGAATAGGGAAAACACGGTTGTTTTTGTTTGTATTTGTTTTCTCTGTCCAGGCATCATTAAATCCGGTGTTGATTTTGTTGAAGCTGAGTTAATGATTTCAAAAGGTGGTTTTAAAAAATCGTTTTCAACTCGTAACCAAATTGATCAAGGGGGTGTCATCACCGTATCTTTATTAGACGGTCCCTTTTCATATCTTGAAGGTATTTGGAATTTTATGCCATTACGTGAGGATGCGAGCAAAATTTCTTTACATTTAGAATTTGAAATGTCTGGAAAGTTGGCTAGTTTAGCCTTTGGTGTGGTGTTTAATCAAATCTGCAATACCATGGTTACCTCATTTACTGATAGAGCAAAACAAGTTTATGGAACATAACACGCTTGTAATTGAAGTGGTGTATGCTTTAGCTGAACAGCAAGTTATTAAACGCTTAGCGTTATCGGCAGAACTAACTGTCCTAGATGCCATTAACTTATCAGGAATATTAGAGGAATATCCTGAAATTTCAAAAACACCAATTAATGCGGGTGTGTTTGGAAAGGTGTGTGCTTTAGACAAAATCTTAACGGCTGGTGATCGGGTTGAAATCTATCGACCGTTAATACATGACCCTAAAGAAGCTAGAAGACAAAGAGCCAAAAAATAAATCTTTGGTTCTTTGCTTATTGATTGTATTGTTATAAAGGTAAATTATCAGTCGTTGAAGCAGGCTTAGGATCGGGTTTAGAGCTTTTTATGGGTGCTTCAGAATCTAAAAGTCCAAATCCAGTGCTTATTTTTTCCCACATGGTTTTATCTAAATCTCTTTTAGGAATTTCGACAGTCGTTTCTTTTGCAACTTTCGGTGAAGTATTTATGCTGGGCTTCAAATCACCTTTTAAGCCAACAACTTTATCATTGTTAAAAAAAATTGAAAATTGTTGCTGGGTTTTATCCTGGCCACTGGGTTGATTGATGTAAATGTAATCCCAGCGATTTTTATGGAACACATTGTCTAGCATGGGAGTGCCAAGTATAAATTGAACTTGTTTTTTTGTCATACCCGGTTTTAACTGGTCTAATTGACTTTGTTCAATAATATTACCTTGTTGTACATCAATTTTATAAACACCGGGTAAGTTGTTTAAAACGTAAGTACAAGACACAAGGGATTGACTAGCAATTAAACTACAAAATAGAATCGACTTTCTCATTTAGGACAGATTAAATGTTTAAAAGTGGAATGATACAGTATGTTAATTAATAATCCTATAAAAGTATCATCATCATTAATACTAAAAAAGGCTACAATAATCTTCCTTTTAATACTGTGCCAACGAGGCTTATTGAGGTATTCCCTTGGAAACTCATGATTTAAAGAATGCGGGTCTTAAGGTCACTATACCTAGACTTAAAATTCTGCAAATTTTAGAAAAACAGGTTAATGAGCGCCATCTAACTGCCGAAATGGTGTATAAAATCTTAATCAGTGAAAATGAAGAAATTGGTTTGGCAACGGTATACAGAGTTCTAACTCAATTTGAAGCCGCAGGCATAGTGACTCGGCATCATTTTGAAGGCGGTAATTCGATATTTGAATTAGATACAGGAGATCATCACGATCATATATTGTGTATGAAATGTGGTAAGGTCGATGAGTTTACCGATGAACTAATAGAAGCAAGACAGCAAGAAGTTGCTAAAAACCTAGGTTACGAATTAACTGATCACGGTTTGTACTTATATGGATTTTGCCCTCAATGCAGAAAATCTTAATAACTATCTAATTTAAAATCTACATGTTTAAACCCCTCATTTTTTATATTGGCTTACGTTACACGCGAGCTAAAAGACGTACGCAATTTATTTCTTTTATCACTTTAACGTCAGTTCTTGGTATTGCCTTAGGTGTAACGGCACTTATTACAGTGCTATCGGTTATGAACGGTTTTGAAGCAGAATTACGCGAACGTATCTTAGGTATGACGGCCCATGCAACCGCAACCGGTAAGTTCGGACAGTTAGACGATTGGCAAACTTTAGATAAAAAGTTAGTTGATTATCCACATGTTCAAGGTGCAGCACCTTTTATTACTGGGCAAGTAATGATAAATGCTGACCGACGGGTGAGTGGTACGATGTTAAATGGTATCTTACCTGACTATGAAACAAAGGTTTCTGATGTGGCTCAGAAAATGAAGTATGGAGCCTTAACAGATTTAGTACCTGGTGAATATGGCA
This sequence comes from uncultured Methylococcaceae bacterium, assembly GCA_903903765.1. Classification (GTDB taxonomy): domain Bacteria; phylum Pseudomonadota; class Gammaproteobacteria; order Methylococcales; family Methylomonadaceae; genus Methylobacter_C. The sequence continues at coordinate 1,001 of CAIVAH010000283.1, read as the reverse complement.
TTGTTTTAGGTTTGGAATTGGCAAACTATTTGGGTGTTGCAATGGGCGATAAAATCACAGTGATTAGCCCACAAATTAATTCTACACCAGCAGGTATTGTGCCTAGAATGCGTCGTTTTACAGTTGTGGGTATCTTTCAGGTAGGTATGTACGAATATGATCGTAATATGGCATTGATCCATTTGGATGATGCCGCTAAATTATTTCGTTTGGATACTGCTGTTTCTGGTTTACGTATAAAACTTGATGATCTATTTAATGCCCCACAGATAACTAGAAGCATGGCTAAAGATCTTTCCGAGGCTTATCAAGTGAGTGATTGGACTTTAGCACACAGTAATTTCTTTAGAGCCATACAAACTGAAAAACGCGTAATGTTTATTATTTTATTGTTAATAGTCGCGGTAGCGGCTTTTAATATAGTGTCAACTTTAGTCATGGTCGTAACTGATAAACGGGGTGATATTGCGATATTAAAAACTCAAGGGCTGACCTCAGGCTCAATTATGGGCATCTTTATGGTACTCGGTTCTATTATTGGTGTGGTTGGAACTGGATTAGGCACTGTTGGTGGTATTGTACTTGCATTGAATGTCGAGACAATTGTGCCTGCTTTAGAGCGCTTATTTAATGTGCAATTTATGGCTGCAGATGTTTATTATATTAGTGAATTACCTTCAAAATTAATCTGGGCAGATGTTTATTCCATCGCAGGAATGGCCTTCCTGTTATCTTTATTAGCGACTATTTATCCGGCATGGCAAGCCTCTAGGATTAACCCTGCAGAGGTTTTAAGATATGAATAAAAATATATTAACCTGTCGCCAACTCACTAAACGTTATGATCAAGGTGGATTAGATGTGGACGTTCTTAAAGGCGTTGATTTAGATATTAAAGTTGGTGAGAGAGTGGCTATTATGGGCGCGTCAGGCTCAGGAAAAAGCACTTTATTACATCTATTAGGTGGATTAGATAAAGCGACCAGTGGTGAAGTGATACT
>CAIVAH010000282.1 GCA_903903765.1 uncultured Methylococcaceae bacterium | reverse complement strand
GAACTATTCATCATCATCCGGTAATGCTGTTTGTTTTGGCTGTAATTCATCGCCCACTTTATTACCCAGACTATTACGCACATAAGTCATCAACTCTGCAAATTCCTTTGCATTTAATTTTTCAAACTTCGGCATTTTTGAAGTGCCCGCACGTAAGAAGCCGTCTAAAGACTCCCATTTACCTGTTGCTATTGCGCTACCTGTTAATGCCGGAATCAAACCTGGCACACCAGCACCATCAATTTGATGACACCCCACACAATTCTTTAAATAAACTGATTCCCCATGGGCCATTAATTGTTGACGACTTTGATCACTTAAATCAGGTTTTTGTTTTTGCTGTTCCAATGTTCTTGCTACCCAAGCATCGTAATCAGCTTGTTCCATTGCAATAACAACAATAGGCATAAAACCATGATCACGGCCGCATAATTCTGTGCATTGACCACGATAAGTGCCAGGCTTTTCAACTAGTGTCCATGCTTCGTTAATAAAACCAGGATTTGCATCTTTCTTCCAGCCTAAATCTGGCACCCACCAAGAATGAATAACATCAGTTGAAGTTAGTACAAAACGCACTTTCTTATGAACTGGAATTACTAGAGGTTTATCAACATTTAACAAGTAGTTTGGCACTGAACGTGGATCTGCTCCCACCGTTCTATGAACTCTTTCACTCGCCTCATCCAAATGACTTTCAAAATGAATATCGTTATCTAGGTATTTATAATCCCAATACCATTGACGACCAGTAACTTGAATTGTCATATCTGATTTTTCAACGTCACTTAACTCCAACAAAGTTTTGGTAGCAGGAATAGCCATACCGACCAAAATTAAAGTTGGAATAATCGTCCAGATTATTTCAACTGTTGTATTCTCATGAAATTGCGCAGCTACATGACCTTTAGATTTACGATGATGAAATATTGAATAAAACATTGCGCCAAAAACCACAATGCCTATAAAAACGCAGATCCACAAGATCAGCATATGCAAGTCATAAATGTCATTACTGACCTTTGTGACCCCTTTCATTAAATTGAGCGTATAGTCCGCATGCGCTGTTCCAAGCCCTAAAGCCATTAAAATCAGACCTGCGAATAGTTGCTTTGCTTTTTTCACGGAGCAGCCCCTTCGATTGTAGTTATAAAACTCTTGAATTATAAGTATTTATATAGATCGTAATATGTAGTCATGCCAGAATAGCTAACACAATCCCTTTACGTAATAATTATCTCAAAAAACGTGTAGATTTTAACTCATGACGTCGATCTATACTAGACGTCGTTTCAGTGATTTTGATTTGATTCTCTAAAATAAAGCTTACGACCTCCCCTAAACACTAGCTTTTGTTCCTATTTTAAAACCCAATTTATCTGGGAAATACATCTATCGGATATCAAAAACCATATGATAATCATGGTAAATATATCAATGCAATTGGTTTATAAAGCCCTCCTCAATTCGGCAATCATTCATAACAGGATGATCTATGACACTTTGCTCAAAATCCCTATAAGAAGGTAATTGAAAAGCTATACGATTTATTTTACCCGCTGAAAACTCAAATTCAATAGCTCCGCCTTTAAGCATGGGACTACCGGATTGAGTTGTAAACAATACTATTCCATCATTATTACTTAACATCCCTTGTTGATCGGACAATAATCGAGCACAACTAAATTCTTTAAACAATAACCCAGAAATAATCTCAGATAACTGTCGTGCCGTTATAATCATTCCTTCTGCTGGTATTACTGATAATGGCACCGACTCTGTTGCCGAAATGTTTGATGCCGAACCCTCCGTTGGAGTGACCATTTGCGACTCTTGTTGTGATACTTGAATAACTTGACCTTTTGATTCTACAAGCAACTTCTCTAATCCAAAATCACCTAGATAATTTTGCAATAAAACTGTACCCATACCTTTATTAGGGGTATACAACAATGGATACAACTGTTGCTCAACTTCATTTTTATTAGCGTTACTTAAAATGCGGGAAAACTGCCTTTCAATTGATTTCAGAGGTAACAGTAACTTAGATTTTTTATCACCCGAAACCTGTAATTCTTGCCAATCTGCTTGCGTGTTAACATGTAACCCCATAGTCTTCATTACATTATAATCATCCGCAACCAAACAAGAACCGAAGTTTTTTGCTTTGATAGTTTCCATTGTTTTCAAAGATATATCGTCACCCAACAATTGCTCAGCAGATTTATTATAACTAACCCAATCAGCACTATTTACCAAGAAGTAATATAAAAAAGCATTACGATCAAATTTATTAAAACCTAAATCTCGTAATGCCAATTTTATCTTCTTACAATTGGTCTCAACATCAACGTAATTAGTCCAATCTGGCTTCAAGTTTGGTTTATCGGAACTCTTTGACTGCTCAAGTATCTTGACTAATTTTGCTTCACCCTCCACTACTTTGCTAGGCAAATACCCAATATCACTTAAAGTCAAATCTCTAGCATCTGGCAGACCATCACTATTTGTTTTTAGTAACAGTGAAGCTGACACTTCCGGAATAACCTTCAACTCCCCAAGCACTTGGGTTTCAGCCCCCAAGACATTAACGCCACCCTCAGCAACGCTATAAACCTTAAACTTAACTTTATTTAATGAGCCTTTTTTACCCGAAAAACCAACCAAGCCAGGCAAAGAATGAGACTCTAAACTTTGCTTAACCGCTGTTTTAGGTGTGGGAGCAGTTTGCGCAGAATTCTTTGCCCACTGCCCGGCGATTTGCCCAACGGCAGCAACACCCACACCAACCCCCGTAAGTGCTAATAAACTGCTTGCAGCGTTAACATCTCCGGCTAATCCAGACATATTCACTTCTCGATTTGCACTTGATGTAAAACTGTACTCGATGGCAGACTCCTTAGCATAATCCAAACGTACCCAAGGCATCAGCACCGTCTTTTTTGCATCAAACTTAAAATTACATTTACCAGTACTTGACTGATAAAGAAATCCTGTTGTTTCATTTTTAAACTTAAGAGCGTCATTATGAACAAGAAAAGTTAACGAAGAAAACAAATCACCATTTTCGTAGTTTGGAGTCAAATTATTACAACCTGACTTTAAAATATTCTCACCCTTAAATTCAAACTCAGAAACAAATCGAACGTAATAATCATCACCATCTATCAAATTGTAACCAGAAATCGGCTCAAATGAAGTCGACTCAATTGATTGAGAAGAATTAGTTTCTGAACCTTGCCTAGAAGGATAATCCAGCGCAATCTGCCGAGTTGGAGTGCAAGCCAGTAACATAGAAATCGACACTAATATCGCGATAAAACGCTTAAACATTTTCATAACCTTAATATGCATTTTCAATCACTGAATCAAAAAAATATTAAAAATGATAGGTCTAACACCCTAGACTTGTCATGTAAAATTTTAAAAGCACCCTCAATACAAATGAATTAATCAAAATCAACTGAATAAATGTATGCTCATTTTTTTCGCACAATTAAAATTCATACCATGTAAAATTAACGACCTGTTTTTTATTATTTGGGATTAACAAAGTGTTTAGAGGAACAACAATACTTTCCGTGCGTCGTGGCGACAAAGTAGTGATTGGCGGAGATGGGCAAGTCACCTTAGGAAATACCGTAATGAAGGGGAATGCTAGAAAAGTCAGGCGTTTATATCACGACAAAGTCATCGCTGGATTTGCTGGAGCTACCGCAGATGCATTCACTTTATTTGAGCATTTTGAAGGTAAACTTGAAAAACACAGAGGCAATCTCACTAGAGCTGCGGTTGAAATGGCTAAAGATTGGCGCACCGACAGAGCCTTACGAAAATTAGAAGCATTATTAACTATTGCAGACGCAAAAACATCCTTAATTATATCTGGCACTGGTGATGTAATTGAACCAGAATATGATTTAATGGCAATAGGCTCAGGAGGTGCTTTTGCCCAAGCTGCAGCGCGCGCTTTACTCGAAAACACTGACCTAAGCGCCAGAGAAATTGTAGAAAGATCATTAAATATTGCTGCGGACATTTGCATTTATACTAATCATAATCTTCGAATCGAAGAACTAGACGCAGAGCCAAACGAGTAAACGAGTAAACGAATGACACAAATGACCCCTAAAGAAATAGTAAATGAACTTGATAAGCACATTGTAGGGCAAGCAAGTGCAAAAAAATCTGTTGCCATAGCACTTCGAAACCGCTGGCGAAGACAACAAGTAGACCCTTCACTAAGAAACGAAATAACACCAAAAAACATTTTAATGATTGGGCCAACCGGTGTTGGCAAAACTGAAATTGCTCGAAGGCTAGCTCGTCTTGCTAATGCACCATTTATTAAAATTGAAGCCACAAAATTTACAGAAGTTGGTTACGTAGGAAGAGATGTTGAATCCATCATTCGTGATTTAATTGATACGGCCGTTAAAATGACCCGTACTACCGAAATGGCCAAAGTAGAAAACAAAGCTTATGATGCGGCTGAAGAAAAAATATTAGATATTTTATTACCTCGAGCTGACGGTGGAATGCTTTCTGAAACAGAAGAATCTACACGCCAAAAAATGCGTAAAAAACTTCGCGAAGGTGAGCTAGACAACAAAGAAATAGACATTGACGTGCATGTAGCTCCAATGGGAGTTGAGATCATGGCCCCACCTGGCATGGAAGAAATGACTAGCCAACTACAAGGTATGTTTCAAAACCTAAGTACTGGCAAAACAAAATCTCGTAAAATGCCTATCAAAAAAGCATTACTGTCTTTACAAGAAGAAGAAGCGAGCAAACTTATTAACGAAGATGAAATTCGTTTTAGAGCCGTCGAGTCTGTAGAACAAAATGGCATTGTTTTTCTGGATGAAATTGACAAAATCTGTAAACGTTCAGAAATGGGCGGTGGTGGAGAAGTCTCTAGAGAAGGTGTGCAACGTGACTTATTACCTTTGGTAGAAGGCAGTACTGTGAGCACAAAATATGGCGCAATTAAAACAGACCATATTTTATTTATTGCTTCCGGTGCTTTTCATATCGCTAAACCTTCTGATTTAATACCAGAGTTACAAGGCCG
>CAIVAH010000281.1 GCA_903903765.1 uncultured Methylococcaceae bacterium | reverse complement strand
CCGATCTCTTAAGCACTCATTGCGGCTTATAATCACCAAAAAATCGTTCAAATGCACCGTTCTATAAAAAACGCTACGTTCAATAATCGTTATTAACCATTGTTAATCATCTATTTTTCAGTATGTTGAAAAATAGATGATTTCGGTATGCTTATTGCTAAATAATATTCCTGAAGACCTGCACTAATGAATCGGATATTTAAGAAAAATAGTCTGATTAACGCATTTTTTTCACAATTATGTTATTATAGTTAGGAATAAATTTGACACAAATCTAATAACTTGTAAAATAAGGCCGTATATTACATTTTTTTGTAATGTTAATTAACCCAATAACGAGTGGAACAAATTATATGAAGACTGTTACGCCAAAAAAAAGCAAAACCGCTGAATACGTTAGAACCCATATTGACAAAAGTAGTATGAGTCAAAAACAAATCTCTGAGGTTTTAGGCTTTAAAACACCAAACTTAATTACCATGATTAAACAAGGATCTATCAAGATACCTGTTTATTTAATCCCTAAACTAGCAGAAACTCTAAAAGTTGACCCCGCTAAGTTATTAGCAATGGCCCTAAAAGAATACAACCCAGACACTTACGCTGCTATTAAACAAGTGTTTGGCTATCCGATTACAGAAGTAGAAGCTAAAATTTTGGAAAAACTTCAATCAGTGGCACCGTATAGTGAAATTGAATCAACTGAAGAATTAGAAAATTATTTAGCAAAATTAAACGCATAAAACTAGCTTTATCAAAACTCAAAAGCCCTATCTAATTAATTAGACGGGGTTTTATTTTTTGAACAACCCTCAAAATTTAAACCTCTTTAGTAAGCAACAACCCAAGATTAATACTTAGTGATTTATTTGTTGATAATTAATACATAAACGTATATTATTAAGCCAATTTTTTTCTTAAGCTCAATTATTAATCGTTTTGAAAAAAGCTCATAATAATAACCTAATTCTTTGCATCGGCTTTAGCGCTTCACTTACTAGTCGCTTTACTGCTTATTTTAAAAACAAAGATTACACACTTGAGTTCGTACCTTGTACTCAAAATATCGATCAAAATTTAATCGATAAGTTTAGTATTTGCCTAATCTACTCAGAAGACGATTTCAATACCATTAGAAACCTCATTGAACTCAAAGATAGAGAAATCATTTGTTTAATGGGAAAAATAGATTTAGCTTGTTCGTTAATGCTACTTTCTGAAAATGTAATTTATTGTCTTGATAGCGAAACCCACCCTAGAGACATCGAATTATTCATCATAAAAATTCAATCAAAAAACAATAATCCTAGCAATACTAACAATTGGCTACTAAACATAGAGAAAGGTGAGCTCATCTCACCCGACAAATCATGGTTATCTTTAACTAAAATGGAAACAATGATAGTTAAATCTATCATTAAAATGGATGGGAATTATATTAACCGAAATGAATTAATCTTAGCGCTCAAAATACACTCCAACCCAAGAGCTGATTTAATTTTAAATACTACAATTAGTCGTCTAAGAAAAAAACTGACTGATTTTGACTCTGGAATCAAAATCAAAACTTGGCGGAGAAATGGTTATTCTTTAGAAGGCATCAACATTTCGATTAAATCAGAAAATGCTAAATGCAGTGATTGCTAATAAACGCAACCACTCCATGACCTATTAGCAATCAAGCACTCCCTAGCGAAATTACTCCACCGTCACCGATTTAGCCAAATTTCTAGGCTGGTCAACATCCGTACCTTTTAAAATTGCCACATGATATGACAATAACTGTAATGGAATTGTATAAACGATAGGTGCAATCTCATTGCCCACCTGAGGGACTTTTATAATTTGGACATTTTCATCTGCCGCACTCACCAAGGTTTCATCCATAAATACTATAAGCTGACCGCCCCTAGCACTCACTTCCTGAATATTAGACTTAAGCTTTTCTAACAAACTATTATTTGGTGCAACCGTTATAACAGGCATATCCGCATCAATTAATGCCAGTGGCCCGTGCTTTAATTCTCCGGCCGGATACGCTTCTGCATGAATATAAGAAATTTCTTTTAGCTTTAATGCACCTTCCATTGCGATAGGGTATTGACTACCTCGACCTAAAAATAATGCATTTTGCTTTTCAGCAAATTGTTCAGCTAGTACTTTTATAGTCTCATCTAACTTTAATACTTTTTCAATTTTTCCAGGCAAACTAAACAATTCTGACGTAATTTTTGCTTCTAAAGCATGGGTTAATTGAAAACGCCTGCCTAAAGCAATGACCAACAACATTAACGCTGTTAATTGCGTAGTAAATGCTTTAGTTGATGCCACCCCAATTTCTGGGCCCGCTCGCGTCATCAACACTAAATCAGACTCTCTAACCAATGAACTTTCAGGCCCATTGCACACTGCAATAGAATACTTAGCCCCTAATTTTTTTGCTTCTTGCAATGCTGCCAAGGTATCTGCAGTTTCACCCGATTGAGAAATTGTCACAATTAACGTATCTGGCGCTAATACCGGACTTCTATACCTAAACTCACTTGCAACTTCTATATTGCAGGGCACTCTAGCCAGTTCTTCAAACCAATAACGCGCCACTAAACCAGCGTGATAGCTAGTTCCGCAAGCTAATATTTGCACTGATTTTATATTATCAAAAACTTCAGTAGCATTATGACCAAAAGCCGACTCTTCTAGTCTATTATTTATGAACCGACCTTCTAAAGTTTGCGATATCGCAAAAGGTTGTTCATAAATTTCTTTTAACATGTAATGCCGATATTCACCCTTATTAACTGAATCAGCTGTGAGCTGACTTTCTTTAATAGGCCGACTTACCAGGTGATCATCTTGATCATAAATAACTATTTTATCGATGGTTAAAGTTGCTATATCACCATCTTCTAAAAAAATAAAACGCTGTGTAACCGGAAGTAAAGCTGCCACATCAGAAGCGATGAAATATTCACCAATTCCCACACCAATAACTAATGGACTCCCTTTTCGACAAGCAATTAAAGTATCTGATTGCTCTGTATTGATAATCCCTAAAGAGTATGCACCCTCAAGTTTTGCAATCGTTAATTTAACTGCCATTAATAAATCAGTCGTATTCTCCAGCGCTTGAGCAATTTGATGCACAATCACTTCAGTATCGGTTTCTGAGGTAAATATATATCCAATGTCTTTTAAAGCACCACGTAGATGTTCATGATTTTCAATAATTCCATTATGAACAACCGCAATTTTATTTTGACTAATGTGTGGATGAGCATTTTCAGTACTAGGCTTACCATGTGTCGCCCAGCGCGTATGGGCAATACCTATAGTTCCTGAAACTGGCTCTGAAACAATTAAGTCTTCCAAGCCTTTAACTTTACCTAATTCTCTTTTTCTATATAGTTGCCCATTGCTGATAACAGCCAATCCAGCAGAGTCGTATCCACGATATTCTAAGCGCTTAAGCCCCTCAATCAGAATAGGAACTATATTACGTTGTGCTATACCACCCACTATTCCACACATATTATTTCCCCTTTTTAACCGGTCTTTGCCAACTTGGAATTGTAATCTGTTTAACCCGACTTAAAGTTAATTGATTCTCTGGAGAGTCCTTTGTAATCGTAGAACCCGCCCCTATTGTGGCATTTTTACCAATAGTTACTGGTGCAACTAACTGAGTATCAGAACCTATAAATGCACCATCTTCGATGATCGTCCTAAATTTATTAACCCCATCATAATTACAGGTAATGGTGCCTGCACCTATATTTACCTGACTGCCGATAGTTGTATCGCCAATGTAACTTAAATGATTTACTTTACTACCTGAAGCAATGGTAGATTTCTTTATTTCAACAAAATTCCCAATGTGAACATGATCCGCTAATACTGCTTCTGGGCGTAATCTTGCAAAAGGCCCTATACGACTACCTTGACCAACGACTGCATTTTCGATAACACAATTAGCCAGAATTTCAACATCTTCTGCAATAATGGAATCTTTAATTATGGTATTTGGCCCAATAGTGACATTATTACCAATACTTACCTTACCTTCTAACACCACATTGACATCTATGGTGATATCAATACCTAAATACTCAACCTCACCCCTGATATCAAAACGAGCGGGATCCAATAAAGTAACACCTTGCGCCATTAAGATTTCAGCTTGCTCTATTTGATAAACTCTTTCTAGATGACTTAGTTGTTGGCGATTGTTCACGCCTAATACTTCATCTTCACTTTCTACCAGTAGTGTATTAACCGTGTAACCATCTGTCACAGCCATCTCAATCACATCTGTTAGATAATATTCACCTTGGGCATTACTATTACCTAATTGACTTAACCAGTTTTTTAACTCTTTTCCCTGCAATGCTAAAATACCGGTATTACCTTCAGTTATAAGCTTTTCGTCTTTGGTTGCGTCTTTTTCTTCTACAATCCGTAAAACCTTACCGTCATTATCACGAACAATACGACCATACCCTGTTGGATTATCGAGATTAACCGTCAACAAGGCGATCGATTTATCCTTTACTAAAGGAATTAATTGTTCAATGGTATTTAATTTTAGCAAAGGAACATCGCCGTATAAAATCAATACAATATCTTCATCACCAATTTGATCAGCAACTTGCTGTACTGCATGCCCAGTCCCCAATTGCTGCTTTTGCTCTACCCAATTGGCATTTAATTCGCTTAATGACTCTTTAACTAATACCCCGCCATGACCATATACAATTTTAATGCTATTGTTAGCTAATTGTGAACTTAAATCGTAGACATGCTTAAGCAATGGTTTATTAGCAATTTTATGTAAGACTTTTGGGAGTTCAGATCGCATACGCGTACCCTTTCCAGCGGCAAGTATGACAGTAGTGATTTTCATTTTTTATCCTATTAAACAAAAAAACCCGATAATGAAAACACTATCGGGTTTTTATAAAAACTAAGCTATTAGATTTAACATCTATAGTAATGATAACTTAACCACCACGTTTTCTTAATCTATCAAGTGTTCTTAATTGCATAACAGCTTGTTGTAATTGGGCTTGTGCTGTCGCATAATCAATTTTTCCTGATTGATCAGTTAACGCTTCTTCAGCTTTCGCCTTAGCTTCTAATGCAGCCGCCTCATCAATATCTGCAGCTCTTAAGGCTGTGTCAGCAAGTATAGTCACTAAATGAGGCTGTACCTCTAATAGGCCACCTGATATATAAAAAGGGTAGCTTTCGGTTTCACTTACCTTAACTCTTACTTCACCTGGATTCAGTTTAGTAATCAATGGAGCATGACGAGGAGATATTCCTAATTCACCCATTTCAGCAGGTGCAAAGATCATTTCAGCAAGTCCTGAAAATATCTCCTTCTCTGCACTTACTATATCAACATGTACGGTCATGGTCATTTATTCACCTGTTGCAAGCTTCCTCTCGCTTAAGAGCGAGAGGAATCAAATTAGCTTTTTAATGTTTTCGCTTTTTCAAGCGCTTCATCTATGGTACCCACCATATAGAACGCTTGTTCAGGAATCGCATCATACTCACCAGCAATAATACCTTTAAAGCCAGCAATAGTATCTTTCAATGATACATATTTACCTGGTGATCCGGTAAATACTTCTGCAACGAAGAAAGGTTGCGATAAGAAACGTTGCATTTTACGTGCTCTTGATACAGTTAATTTATCTTCTTCTGATAACTCATCCATACCCAAGATAGCGATAATATCGCGTAATTCTTTATAACGTTGCAAAATACCTTGGACACTTCTAGCCACATCATAATGTTCTTGACCAATAACTAATGGATCAAGTTGACGACTAGTAGAGTCTAGTGGGTCAATCGCAGGATAAATACCTAACTCGGCAATTTGACGAGAAAGTACCACTGTCGCATCTAAGTGAGCAAATGTTGTTGCAGGTGATGGATCTGTTAAATCGTCAGCAGGTACATAAACCGCTTGTATAGAAGTAATTGAACCGGTTTTAGTTGATGTAATACGTTCTTGTAAAACACCCATTTCTTCAGCAAGTGTTGGCTGATAACCTACCGCAGATGGCATACGACCTAACAAAGCTGATACTTCAGTTCCCGCCAAGGTATAACGATAAATATTATCAACAAAGAATAATACATCACGACCTTCATCACGGAAGTATTCCGCCATGGTCAAACCTGTTAAAGCAACGCGTAATCTGTTTCCTGGAGGCTCATTCATTTGACCGTATACCAATGATACTTTATCAATAACGTTTGAGTCTGTCATTTCGTGATAGAAATCGTTACCTTCACGAGTACGTTCACCAACACCCGCAAACACAGAGTAACCACTGTGCTCAATCGCGATATTACGAATTAACTCCATCATATTAACGGTTTTACCTACCCCGGCACCACCAAATAAACCTACCTTACCACCTTTTGTAAATGGACAAACTAAGTCAATTACTTTGATACCAGTTTCTAGTAATTCGCTAGCAGAGGCTTGCTCAGCGTAACTGGGTGCTTCGCGATGGATACCCCATTTAACTTGCTCGCCGATTGGGCCTTTTTCATCAATTGGCTGGCCTAATACATTCATAATACGGCCTAAAGTTTCTTTACCAACTGGTACAGAAATTGGAGCATTAGTGTTATTAACAACTAACCCTCTACTTAAGCCATCAGTACTACCCATCGCAATTGTTCTGACAACGCCGTCGCCTAATTGCTGCTGTACTTCCAATACTAAATTAACGCTTTCTACAATTAAAGCATCATATACTTTTGGCAGGTCTGTACGTGAAAATTCTACGT
>CAIVAH010000280.1 GCA_903903765.1 uncultured Methylococcaceae bacterium | reverse complement strand
CACTTGACTCTGATACTACAAAAACGATCTCAGTTAAAACGGAAGTTAATGTGCCCGATTCTAAAATTAGTCCAGAACTTAAAAAAGCGGTGCCTAAGCGTAAATCCACTGTTACAACAAAAAGCACAGCCAACATTAAAGTTGAAATTCAAGAAGAGTTAGTAAGTCCAACGGCTAAACTAAGAGTAGAAAAAAAAGCTCCTGTTAGTGTTCATGTTCTAAATGATGATGAACAGAAAATTATTTCAGCTAAGCATCATGATCCTTTTGCTTTTTTAGGTAGACATCAGGTTAACCAGCAAATTAAGGTAAAGGTTTATTTGCCATATGCAGAAACAGTCTCAATAAATGATGGTTCCGAGCTAGATCGTATACCAGGTTCCGATTTTTTTGAATATGTAACTGAAACCAATCAATTGCCTCAGCATTATGAGTTAACTTGGATTGATAAGGATGGTTACACTCATAAAAATTATGACCCTTATGATTTTGGTGTGCAATTACCAGAATTTGATCAGCATTTATTTGGAGAAGGTAAACATTGGCACATCTATCAAAAGTTAGGTGGACATTGTCATACTGTAGATGGGATTGATGGTGTTTTATTTACTGTATGGGCGCCAAACGCGGGTCGGGTTAGTATAGTGGGTGACTTTAATCGCTGGGATGGACGTTGCAATCCAATGCGCAGTTTGGGCGGCAGTGGCATCTGGGAAATATTCATACCAGGTCTAAAGGCTGGATCTCTATACAAATTTGAAATACTTAATCGTTATACGCAAGAAATTTTATTAAAGACTGATCCGTACGGACAGCAATTTGAATTTCGTCCTAACACCTCTTCTATCGTTGTTAAAGAAAAGAACTACAGTTGGCAAGATGAGCAATGGCTCGCTCAGCGTTCGAAGCGGGATTGGTTGCATGAACCTATGTCTATTTACGAAGTGCATTTAGGCTCATGGCGCCGAGATAATCAAAATAATTTTTTAAGCTATCGTACTTTAGCTGTTGAGTTGGTCAATTATGTAAAACAAATGGGGTTTACGCATGTTGAGTTGTTACCTGTAACAGAACATCCATTTGATGGTTCTTGGGGTTATCAAACTACGGGCTATTTTGCACCGACTAGTCGTCATGGTTCGCCAGATGATTTTCGTTTCTTCATCGATACTTGTCATCAAAATGACATTGGGGTGATTTTAGATTGGGTGCCCGCCCATTTCCCTAAAGATGCTTTCGCTTTAGCCCGGTTTGATGGAAGTGCTCTTTACGAACATGAAGATCCTCGTAAAGGTGAGCATCGTGATTGGGGTACATTGATTTATAACTACGGTCGTAATGAAGTGAAAAACTTCTTATTAGCTAGTGCAAACTTTTGGCTAGAAGAATATCACTTAGATGGCTTAAGAGTCGACGCTGTTGCTTCAATGTTGTATCTGGATTACTCGCGCGAGGCTAATGATTGGGTGCCCAATCAATATGGTGGTAATGAGAATTTAGAGGCCATAGATTTCTTCAGACAGCTGAATGCAGTGACTCATGATTTGCACCCGGGTACAGTGATGATGGCTGAAGAATCAACCTCTTGGCCACAAGTAACGCGCCCAACTTGGACGGGTGGTTTAGGTTTTTCTATGAAATGGAATATGGGCTGGATGCACGAT
>CAIVAH010000279.1 GCA_903903765.1 uncultured Methylococcaceae bacterium | reverse complement strand
TTATTTAATGTATTCGATTCAATGAATTAGCGATTTTTGGGCTAATATTTTCTAAATAATAGTGAAAATAAAATTGAAATTTCATAATAGTTTACTAGACTCTATGTCGAGCATCAGCTCAAAGTTAATAAAAATTCTTTTGTTAGCTTTCACTCTTTCTAGGAAAAAATATGAAAAATTTAATGCTCTTGTTGTTGTTTTTATTTTCCACAAACCTTTTAGCGACTCCTGTTAATATCAACTCTGCTGATGCGAAAGCAATCGCGGATGCCTTAAGTGGTATTGGTATTAAAAAAGCGGAAGCTATTGTTAAATACCGTACCGAAAATGGTGCTTTTGTTGCGGTAGATGATTTGACCAAAGTTAACGGTATTGGTCAAAAGACTTTAGAAAAAAATAAGAAAGATATTTTGTTATCTGATACACCTGCTGCGGAACCCTTGGCGGTAGAACAAAAACCCATAGTAGAGCCCAATTCTGTTGTTGAACCTGCTAAGGTGAATAAATCTAAATAAAGTGCTAGTATTCTTAGTCAAGCACTATTCTGATTGAGAAATAAGCTCTATAAAATTACTGAGTTTATTTGTAGGGAGGAATATTTAGCGAATAATCTTCTCTGCAGGTATTCTTTAAGTAGATCCGCATTAGTTCTCAAGTCCCATTGCGTGTCGCGTTAAAATATGTTTAACACTAGGCAGATGGTCAAGTAAGGTGAGGCCAATATTTCTAATAAGGGCCATTGCTAGCCACTCATTAGAAAATATTTTGACTACGGTATCAGTAAAACCAATGGTTCGGTCATGATCTTTATTTCGCGATTTAGCATAAGTATCTAGAAAATCTTTATCTCCAATATCAGCGTTTTGCGCTGCTTGCGTTATTAATTTATCAGCTAAACTAACCACGTCTCTTAAACCTAAATTAAAGCCTTGTCCCGCCACTGGATGTAATTGATGTACGGCATTGCCAATAATAACGGCACGATCGGCTAACATTTTTTCTGCACGTATTAAGGAAAGAGGGAAGGCTCTTCTAGGTGTTGCTAAACTAAATTGGCCGAGTTTGAATCCAAAACAGTTTTGTAATTCAGTTAAAAAATCTGCTTCATTGCCGAGCATTAAGGCTTCAGCATCTTCTGTAACTCGTGTCCAAACGACTGCGCTTTGATTTTTAGCGAGTGGTAATAGAGCTAGAGGACCAGAAGAGGTAAAGCGTTCATAAGCGGTGTTGTTATGCGGTAAGGATAAATTAACTGTTGTGACTATGGCTGTTTGTCCATAATCGAAGGATTGTTGTGAAATATCTAGTAGTTGTCTAACCGATGAGTAGCCGCCATCAGCTCCTACTAATAATTTAGCAGAAAGATTGATACTTACATTGTGTTGTTTTAGGCTGACATGGATTTGTTTATCTCCAGACATTAAGCCGACAACTCTAGCAGGAGAAATAACCTCTATACCCGCCGCATCAACAAGCTGACTTAAATGGCTTTCCAATTCTCGCGCTGTAATAACATAACCTAATGCGTCTACGTGTTCTTTTTCTGCTGCTAAACGAGTTTTACCAAAATGACCTCGATCAGAAATGTGAATTTGTTTAATAGCGGTGGCCGCATGTTGAACGCCTTGCCAAGCTTCTAAGTCTTCAAGCATGAGTACTGTTCCTGCGGCTAAAGCTAAAGCTCTGTCA
>CAIVAH010000278.1 GCA_903903765.1 uncultured Methylococcaceae bacterium | reverse complement strand
TGCTTTTCTTTTATTTTTCCTAAGTAAAAATAAGCCTGATATTTCCACTCAGACTGATCTTCTAGTTTCTTGAAAATAGTCTCAGCCCGATCATCCTGATTTAATTGTAAATAAACCAATCCTTCTGCAAATTGGCTCTCAACATCACTCGGATTATTTAACACTATCTTATGATAGACATCTAATGCTTCTTTGTAATTTTCTGACTTCACTAACACTTGAGCCAGCATCTTATATATCTTTAAATTTTTTGGATACTTTACTGAAGCCTGAGTTAACAGTAATTTAGCTCTAGGAAGATCATTCGAAAATATGGCAATCTGGGCTTGAAATATAAGTCCCTTATCCCATTCTGGCTTCAATTTTAGAGCTTTATTTATTTTTTGCTCTGCCAGATTTTTATCTTTTTGCTGGATAGCAAACAAAGACTGCATAAAATATATTTCAGCTCTATCAGGATGTAGCAGCAATAAAGTCTCTAATGCCTCGGAAAGCGCTGATAACTTCTCTTCTTTCTCTAGAACCGTAGATAACTCAAGTAGCACTCCCTCAAAGGCCTCGGAATCTAACAATAACATTCTGTTCAAATGCTCTACGGCAGCCGTTTTATTTCCAGACCTTATAGCTAATAAAGTAGCTATTTTTTGTGCTGTTTGATTCTTAGGGTCTTGCTTCAGCCATAAATCTATGGATTCATTTGTCTTTGCATTATCCTTAATATACATAGCAATCATCACCGCTCTTTCTGCAAACTTAGGATCCTTAGTCTTTTTTGCAGCAATAAGATAACCTTCTAAAGCAATATCGTACTGACCTCTTTGACCGGCAATTTCAGCAGTTAATAAGGTATAAAGCACATCCGGCTCAATAGCTGTTTTTAGTTCTTTTGCCCCTTTTTTTTCATTAGTTTCAACTGTTTTAGTAACTGCAATAGACTCTTTTAAATCCTCAGGCTTTAAAATAACTTGGCTACAACCACCTATCAAAACCAAACTTGCAACAGAAAGCAATCTTAAAATTAACACACCCAATCCCAATTAATTACACAAAATACATTTAACAATAGATTATCATAAAATAACATGACAGTTTAGAAGCCTGATTTATCGGTGCTTAAATAATGTTATTATAGTATTTATTGATTAATTTGAACGCTACGCGCTTCAAATATTCAACGCGATAAATTAATCTAACTAAAACATATTAAAACAATGTGTTAACGAGATTAACACTCATTAGAATTACATCACTATTTTAGACGTACTTTTTATTATGACTTTTCTTGCAGTAGGCATCAATTACAATACCGCACCCGTTTCGGTTCGTGAGCGCTTGTCATTTCCTACTGACATCTTAGAATCATCATTAAAAGAACTCGTTCGCATCAAAGAAATTAGTGAAGCGGCCATACTTTCAACTTGTAATAGAACCGAACTTTATTGTTCCTCCAGCCAAAATAACCAACAAACTTTGATTGACTGGGTTGCGGAAACCAAACAAATTAATAGCGCAGACTTTTTACCATACCTTTATTTTCATACAGACCGATCAGTTTGCAGACATCTTTTTAGGGTTGCTTGCGGCTTGGATTCAATGGTCCTAGGAGAACCACAAATTCTAGGTCAAATGAAAACCGCTTACCAAGCCGCTTATGATGCGGGTGCACTAGGTAAAAACTTGGGCACCTTATTCCAACACACTTTCACAGCAGCAAAAAAAGTTCGCACCGACACTGCGATTGGCTCTAGTCCTGTGTCAATAGCGTTTGCCGCCGTTCAGTTAGCCAAACAGATTTTTGACAAAATCAACGATCAAACTGCTTTACTAATAGGTGCGGGAGAAACTATAGAATTAACTGCCAGACACCTAAACCAACAAGGCATTGGCCGAATTATCATAGCCAATCGCACTTATGATAAAGCTCACGCACTGGCCTCTCAGTTTAATGGCTACGCTATATCCTTAGCAGAACTACCCGCGCATTTAGCAGAAGCTGATATTGTAATATCATCAACAGCAAGTCAATTACCCATACTAGGTAAAGGGCGCGTGGAAAGTGCACTAAAAAAACGTAAACATAAACCCATTTTTATGGTCGATTTAGCAGTACCCAGAGATATTGAAGCAGAAGTTGATCAATTACGCGATGTTTATCTATACACAGTTGACGATCTGCAAAACACAATTGATCAAAACATGAACTCACGTCGACTAGCAGCAGAACAAGCTGAAGAAATAATTGATACACGAGTAGATTATTTCTTAACTTGGTTACGCGCTCAAAATGCACAATCGACTATACTTGATTACCGCACTCAAGCGGAACAATCTCGAGACGAGGCATTGCAAAAAGCGTTAACGTTTTTACAAAATGGCATACCCGCAGAAGAAGTCATTAATAGACTTGCCCATAGTTTAACCAAAAAACTAATCCACACACCCAGCACCCAAATAAGAGCAGCGGCAGAAAATGAACGCCATGATCTCATCAACGCTGCCAGAGAAATTTTTAAATTAACTAAATCTTCATGAAACAATCCATACAACTCAAACTTGAAAGCCTCTGTGAGCGCTATGATGAAATTGCTGCCTTACTCTCAGAACCCGAAGTACAAAACAACCAAAATAAATTTAGATCTTTAAGCCAAGAATACGCTCAAATTGCACCACTAGTCGATTGCTACAAACGATTTGAATCGGCCCAAGAAACCCTTTCATCTGCTCAGGAAATGGCTAATGACCCAGACCCTGAACTACGAGAAATGGCGAAAGAAGAGGTCAATGTCGCACAGGACGTTATCGAATCCTTAGATCATGAACTGCAAATCTTACTACTCCCTAAAGATCCAAACGATAATCGCAATATCTTCTTAGAAGTAAGAGCGGGTACCGGCGGTGATGAAGCTGCTATATTTTCTGGTGACCTATCGCGCATGTATCAGCGCTATTCAGAAAGAAAAGGTTGGCAAACTGAAATTATCAGCGAAAACCAAGGTGAACATGGCGGCTATAAAGAAATCATCTTACGGGTTTCGGGTCGTGATGTTTATTCACAGTTAAAGTTTGAGTCGGGTACACATCGA
>CAIVAH010000277.1 GCA_903903765.1 uncultured Methylococcaceae bacterium | reverse complement strand
TTTAAACCCTGTAGACTTGCTTTACAAAACAATAGCTAAACTTTTTGGCAGCACCTATAAACAAACCGAATGAACATAACTGTAATTGCTATTATTTCAATATTCGCTTATCTGAGTAGTGCTGTGCTAATTATTCAGAATATTAATAAAAATCGCACAAAGCAAACCTCGATTTATTTAGGATGGATAGGTGTGATTACTCATCTAATATTTATAGGCATAAATTTCCAACAAAATACTGGTTTTAACTTTGGTTTTTTTAGTACTGGATCATTAATTGCGATGATCGTTGCCTTATTATTATCGATAGCTTCATTAAACAAACCAGTTGTAACCCTAGGTATTGCCATATTTCCAATCGCAGCCAGCATGTTAGCTTTAGAATTAAACTCTCCTGAAAATACTCAAACACTCTCATATTATAACTGGCAAATGAGCGCACATATTTTGGCCTCTATCATTGCCTTTAGTCTTTTAAATATCGCCGCATTACAAGCCATTTTATTAGCCTTTCAAAATCAGCAATTAAAAAGCCATCCACCGAAGAAATTTATCCAATCATTACCACCATTACAAACTATGGAGTCTTTACTATTTCAAATGCTAACAATAGGAATTTTTTTCCTGACTATCTCTTTAGGAACTGGCTTTTTATTTATTGAGGATTTATTTGCTCAGCATTTAGTTCACAAAACAATTTTATCCCTATTAGCATGGATTATTTTCACTGGGCTATTGTTAGGAAGAAAAGTTTATGGCTGGAGAGGTATCACTGCTATAAATTGGACATTAGTAGGGTTTATACTTTTACTATTAGCATACTTTGGTAGTAAATTTGTCTTAGAACTTATCTTACATAGATAATCTAGAATATGTTTATATCAATAAAACATCCAAGCCTTACGAAATTAAACCAAACAAATTAGATAGACTCTTTTTACTTTCATTAAAATCAACCCCAGACACCCCAGTCGCTAACAACCTCAAATCTTTTGCAATTTTCGCTTGAGGGAAGGAGAGACATAAAGGCACACCAAAATCCGATGCTTTTGCAACCCGCTCATAGTCATTAGCAACCTTATAAATACCATCATGATTAACCATATCTCTAAGATCTGATATACGCATACTATTTCTAGCATCGTAACGGTTAATCACTAACACTATTTTTTCCAAGGAAATTTCTAAGTCTTTATTCATTATTTGCACCCACCTTTTGGCATCCCTAAATTGCACTAAACTTTGCTGTACAACTAAAACAATATAGTCTGCATTTTGCATTACCATATTTGAAACAGGATCAATTAAACGGGGGATATCTATAACAATTTGGTGGTAATTTACTTTTAACAAATCAAGTAGTTTGATCATCTGTTTAACATTAACCTCACCAGGTAAAATGACTTCAGAAGGTGACGGCAATACTAAACTTAAATTTTGATCATATTTCGTGACATAAGCCTCTAATGAATAGGCATCTAATTCATCTAATGATCTTAATACCTCCGTGAAATTGTAGTGAGGATTTCTATCAAAATTAAGCCCAATAGATCCAAACTGTAAATCCAAATCCAGCAATGCTACTTTTAACCTAGCTTCATTAGCTAATAAATAAGCAATATTACTCGCTATGAAACTAGCACCACTTCCCCCTTTAGCATTAACAATAACATTTAGGCGCTTATTATCACTATGCACCTCACCATTAATAATATGATTTTTGGCCGCCTCAATAACTGAAACAAATTTCTCAATATACTCATTAGAATCAATAAAATCCTTGACACCTAAACGCAAGGCTCTACTTAATAATCCAATATTTGATTGATCACCCACAATGATTATGGCGACTTGCTTGACTACTATAACCTCTAAAAAACCCAATTCTTTTAAACCATTTTGAGTTAGATTTATTACTAGAATTGTTTTGCTATCTAACTGACCCAAATCTAATTTTTCATCAATCGTTTTACTAAAAATTACTTTACATCGAATTGCTAGAACGTTCGGCAGTAAAGATAACTGTGTATCTAAAATGGATTGATCATTACCAACTATCACTAAATTAATTTTTTCTGACATATTTATTATTTTTGTTAAAAAAACAAGTCGACCTGATTCATCGTAAATATCCAAAATCCCATTTACTTAAATAACTAGTAGATATTTCCGGAATAATTAACTAACTTCGGAGGCGTAATTGCTCCACCAGGAGGCCCAATCCCGCCCGAATCATGCATATTACAATTTACTTTATAATTGGGATCGCTCTGCGGCACCACTTGAAAAGTAATAAATTTAGGATTGCCTTGACCTGAAGAATCAACCACCTTGACACATACAAATCCGACAATTTTTTGAACGACATTAGTTACATCGGTATTACATAAACCTGAGGCCGGACAAGTAATTGCCGCAGTTACATAACCACACTTTCCATTGCCTGCGACGCTACAATCTCCTAGCAAGTTATATAAATTAGCCTTAGTGCCTGACTGCAAAAAAAGTGCATCTCCAATAGAAAAAGTCTTAGCACTTATCCCACCCTCACTTAGAGCAGTAATAATATTCTTCATAGTTTTATCAGATTGATCTTCTGTTGCTTGAAGAGGAGTCCATTGTCCAGTATTGCAAGTTGACCCTGACGGCCCATAAGGTCTATCAATCTGAAACTCTCCAATGGGATTAATTATCGTACCTGAACCATTCGCACCTAAACCAAACACACAACCCTGTATAACAAAAGGTAAAATATTTTCTCTTGTATGACTTGGACTAATTCCGGTCACTGCAACCGCTGTCGCAGTGGGACTAAAGGATTTAATGCCTATTACCCCAGCAAAAAAAGTATTTACCACACCATTAGCGGCTGCTTTTGTAACAACAACCTCGACTGCTGGATAATCATTATTTGGATCCAATTTACTCGGGTGTAACCCTGTTGGAACACCCGTTATATTCCAATACCCAGTATTAATAGTTCCTGTTGATAGAGATTTACTATCTACTGTGTTTTGTTTAACTGTTGAACTTGCTCGCAAACGAGCTAAATCCCAATTTGGAGTTGTAGCTACTAAGGGATATAAATAGTTAGCACCTGATAATGCGGCGGTATCTGCTGCATTTTGTAATTGATTTCGAACCACAAACAAGTAACCCACATCAATAGCCAAGGAAAAAAAACCCAATATCATCGTTAACATCATAACTGTTAGTACTAAGCTGGCTCCTAGCTGTTTACGAATATTAAATGATTTATTCATAATTCATCACCGTAGTTGCGGATAAAACAATGGGGTTACTAAATCCGGGCATTAATAACCCAAACAAATTACCAAAAACTAAAAACCTGTAACTATAGCTTACAGTCACAGTCAGTGGCGTACCTGAGTTCGCACCACAATTTGTTATCGTGGTAGGAGGAGTAGGGCTAACAATCGTAATTGGATCTGCCCTAGTTGCTCCAAAAGAAATCAAACCTGTCGTGTAATTTATAACTACAGTTTCAATTTCAGCGGTTGTTAACAAAGGACATTTAAATGCTACGCCAGATCTAGCGCCTTCCCGACTGGCATTGGTGATAATAGCGTTATCATAAAGCACTATGCCAAACTCCAAAATTCCAAAAACGATAAATAGCAAGACAGGCAATATCAGCACAAATTCGACAATTTCAGCACCCTTTTGTTTTAGAGGCATTTTCATATTAGTTATCACAACTAATGACCCGAACCTGAACCACCCACACTTTTAGAATCAAATACAACCCCTGTTTTAGCATTTTCTATGGCAGTAGCTGAACCTTGACGATAAGAATTAATAACCCCTTGCGCTTTTTGACCATCAATCGCAGATATATTGGTATGTTTAGGACATAACTTGGTTTCTTTTACTCCCTCGCCTTGCTCCGGACATAAAGCTTGATTTTCAATCATGGCATGATAGGCTTGACCGTAATGCTGATCTACTGTCTTTGGAACGGACTCCCATTTAGCGCAAGAAATTATTTGCGCGAAAACCAATATGGTAATAACAACACGACTATAAAATAATTTCATGATTAATTCCCCTCAATTAGTTGTTGACCATAATCCCCATCTAACCCACCTTTATTTAGTGTTGCTTTAGTGTTTTTGGGACGTATACTTTTAACAGCGCTACTTGCTTCAGTGCGCCCTAAGACATAAAAATCCATATCACTCGGCTCTACAAAACTATCAGTAGGTAAGATGATATTCTTTGCTAAAGTCGGTTTTGCTAAACGAGGAGTCACAAAAATCACTAATTCAGTCGTATCTTTTATAAACTTAGAGGTTCTGAATAAGGCACCTAAGCCCGGAATATCTCCCAAACCGGGAAACTTATTAACATTCTCTTTTAATTTTTCATTAATTAAACCCGCGATACTCATGGTTTGCCCATCAGCCAACTCCAAAGTTGTGCTGGCTTCACGCTTAGTTAAAGAGGGTATGGAATATTGATTAGTGGTACTGCCTACCTGAGCAATAACCGCTGCGTCAGCAGATAACTCGCTAACACTAACATGCAAATTTAGATTAATGCGCCCTGAGTCCAAAACAATTGGCACAAATTTTAATCCGATACCATATTCTTTAAAAACTATAGTAATAGTCCCAGAACCACTTCCCATAGATTGAGGCACTGGAATCGGAAACTCTCCACCTGAAATAAATGTAGCTGTTTGACCAGACAATGTCGTTAGAGTAGGCTGCGCTAATATTTTGGCTAATTGTTGTTGATTAGCAGCATCTATTGTTAAATTAAACATGAACTCACCACTAATCGCTTGCAAAAATAAAGCACCTGCATCAAAACTATGTGGCGTTAAAAAATTACCTATATTTGTTGCATCAAGTAAGCCTCCACCATTGACTGCACCAATTGAAAAATTATTTGAAGCTTGCAAAGCACTAAACTTTATATTTAAACCTTTCAATACCGTGCGATCAATCTCCGCCACTTTTACATCTAACATAACTTGCTGTGCCCCACCAACACTCATCAAGTTAATGACTTTAGGACAAGCACTCCCACTCGGATCCACTTTGGGTTGAGCTGTATTTGTTGAAAAATTGACATTATTATCATGACTATTTGCTGGGCTACCAGAACTTGCTGAGCTTAATATGGCAGAATTGCCTAGATAACCTTCCGCCAAATCAAAAGCAGCTTTCATATTATCTAAACTACTAACCTCGCCACTTAAAACAATATTTTTTTGAGACGATCTAACCGCTATATTAGGCTTACCTTGCTGATCACGCTCATTGGGCAATAACTCATATAGCTTTTCTTTTAATGAATTCAAATCATGTGTTACCTCAATATCCAAAATTTCAATTATTGACCCATTTGCCCCCCACAAATAAAGGTTTGTTGTCCCTAACCCTTTGCCATTAAGTAATATCTGATTAGGTTTAATAAATGTTGCCTCAGCTGAGTCAACATCTGGCTTCAACGTATTAGTTGAAACTGAAGTATTACCTTGCGATATTTCAACAATTTGCAAATTTTTATCTAACGTAATTAATTTAGATTTATTTAAAGAAATCTGTACTTTTTCAGTTTTAACATCACTACCAGTAATCCCCGCAACAACTTTTTGAGCGAAAACTATCAATAAACTTATCACCAACATATTTAACATTTTATTCATAACTGCCTCTTACACAGACAAAGTGCATTTGTGTTAATACGAAGTACCCTTTACAAGAATACTTATATATAAATTAACCATTACCATGGAATCACTTTAAGAAAGTGCTTTTTAATAGGCTTAATTTTTTCAGGCTCTGGCAGAGAAGACACCACCACTTCTTCTTTACCTAATAGCATATCGGTATCTAATGGATTTCTTAGCGTTAATTGAATCGTACCTTCTTGCAAAGCACTGACCATTAAATTAGCCTGATCCGGAATTAACTCTAAAGTTACGGCACGAACAACCGTGGGTTTTTCATTTCCTTGTGCCACATCCTGATCAACTGCAAGCACCTTTATATTTTGTAATAAAGTCTGAGTATTGGCTCGATTAGTCACTCTATCAATTTTGGTTGCTAGCACATCCACGTTATTTCCAGGCAAAATAAATCCCGAAACCCCTACTACGTCATCAACTCGAACTGAAACTGCACGATGATCTTTTTTAATCAAGGCAGATAACATACTACCGGCCAAATACTCGGACATACGCTTTTCAGTAATTAACTCACCCACATAAAAATTATTTTTAGTGACTCTGTTGATGACCTGTTCTTTTGAAATATAAGTCCCCTCAGGTACCAACTCCCCATTCCAGCTAATAACTTTAAGCTGATAATCTTCAATTTTTATACCGAAGGGAATATCCACTGCAGCCACCACAACCTGCAATGCTTTTGAGGGTACGGTTTTTTCTTTAATCCAACGATTTGCT
The DNA here is from genome assembly GCA_903903765.1 of uncultured Methylococcaceae bacterium. GTDB lineage: Bacteria > Pseudomonadota > Gammaproteobacteria > Methylococcales > Methylomonadaceae > Methylobacter_C. Next base: position 6,785 of record CAIVAH010000277.1, on the reverse strand, counting down.
AACCATGCAGCTATAGACGCCATAAACAATGCAATTAACAACATCAAAATAAAACGCTTGTTCATTTATTAATCCTTTGACTATTAGTCAATAAAATAAGTATTCCATGCCAGTTTCATATCTGTTTTACTTAAATAATCTTTACAATTAAATTTCGCAAAATCTTGGCCTATAGCTAATAAATCTAGAGGTTGGCAAGGAAAAAAAGGTTTTTTAGTGTTCTCATACCATTCAAAAACTTGCTCTAAAAGCCCATCCTCCATCTGTATACTTTTACTTAAGCAAATATCCCCCCATAATTGTTTATAGGCCTCTTTAGAAATACTGGTAAACTTAATTTTGTAGCCTAAACGCCTCAAGAAAGCGGCATCAGCTAAATCATAAGGATTTATGTTGGTTGAAAAAATCAAAATAATATTAAATGGGACTGGGAAGTGCTGACCTGAACCTAAAGTTAAATAATCAACATGTTCTGCCATTGGGACAATCCAACGATTCAATAGGTCTATAGTGGGCGCTCTCTGTCGTCCCATATCGTCCACAATATAAATACCATTATTTGCTTTCAATTGAATTGGGGCCTGACTAAACCGTGTTACAGCATCGTAACGGAGCTCTAAACTCTCTAAAGTTAACTCACCACCACTAATGGCGATTGGACGTTTACATAAAATTAAGCGCTGATCCGTCTGATTAATAAATTGATAATCAACCTTCTCAGTTTGGGTATAAACCGGAATATGTAATACTGGATCAAAAAACTGAATAATCTCCCTACCCACAACCAAAGCATAAGGCAAATGCACTGGGTCACCCAAACATTCTGCTAAGTGCTGGCAAATAAAGGTTTTACCAGTTCCAGCAGGCCCATACACCATGATAGGTCGTCCAGAATTTAATGCCGGACCCAGTTGATTAACGACCGCTTCATCCAAAACCACACTAGAAAAAACTATATCCAAATATTCTTTAGTAACCACATTTTCAAATACTGATTGAGCATCAACCAAAGCCCTATAATGCGTTAGACTAACAGGCGCACGTCCACTATAACCACTTCTTAAATAAGCATTTCTAGCTTCCACTTGCCCAAAAACTGTTAACTTATAACGTAATTGAGCATTGTCATCTGCTGCCGCTAAAACTTCTACTTTAAAATCATTACGTAACAAATCTAATAAGCTTTCAACTATGCCACCCGCTAGACCCAAGCGCTCAACCAACTTTGTGGTGTTCATCACACCATTATCGTAAAGATGTTTTAACACCAAATCTAACAATAACTCATTATCTAAATCAACTTCATCTAGAGTACGGGGTTGCTTAATTAACTCTAATTGCGACATAAGGACACTAATTGGACAATAGTACAATTGTCTGGGAACAGGACATAAAGTGTACCAAAGGCAATTGCTGGTGCTAAAGGTATTTCTTGTGCTGATGCTTCTGTAACATACGGTTTTTGATAAGAAAAAACGCCACCTAACATTCCAAACAGCATCATTTTAAATCTAATGATAACTTTACTTAAATCACCTTTAAGAATAATAAAAATAACTGCCATTACAAACATAGCAAAATAACTATACATAACTACTTCAATAACTTTGTGATAGCCAACAACACTACCTATTGCGGCGACCAACTTTACATCCCCGGCTCCCATACCACCTAGAATATAACTAGGCAACATGAAAACCATGCCTGTCAACAAACCGATGGCACTAGTTATTAAACTAATTCCCTGAACAAGATAAACATTCCAAAGTATTCCACCAGAAATAATAATTAACACCAAAAGATTAGGAATTTTATGCGCTTTAATATCATTAGCCACAGCTAAGAATAAACACAAACTTAAAAACAAATACATATATGACATATAGGTTCCACTTTGAATTTCATATTGAAATGTCACAAATAAACAAGCTGATCAAAAAACCAAGTATTAAAAAAGCCTTTTCTTTTATTTCAAAGAAAAGGCTTAGTAAACTTAGACTATCAGACTAGACCTAAAGCAGTAGTAATACGACCCACAGCAGCAGTAACTGCAAGTCTAAAAGTCCCCGTACTAACAAAAGCCGTCGTAATAATTGCCGCCAGAACAGCTGCAATCATTACCCACTCAACTGTTTCTGCACCTTGCTCATCAGCAAGAAATTTTTCAATAGCATTTTTCATAATGATTCCTTAAAACAAATTACAATTTATAAGTCATTGAGTCTTGAACGAATTGATTCATTAACTTAAAAGACATAAAACAGATTATTTTCTGCCTCTCTTTTAAAAATAGACTATATTTTCAAAAAGGACAGAAAATAACTAAAATAATTTTCATTTAAAGAAAATAAAGTAATTTAAACATTGTAATGCGGCGAGAATGAAATCTTACGAACAAGCTAAGCGGCTGTTATTACATGTATATTCAATGCATTTCCTGTTCATTTTTTTCTAAGCGCATTAAGTTATCATTGGCTTTTTTGTAAAATTCAGGAGAAGCCTGTATAGCAGCTTGCAAATATTTCTTTGCTACGGGGTAATCACCTTTAAGCATAGCTATGTATCCCACATTATTATTTGCTTCAGCATTATTTGTGACCAAACAAAATCCACTATAAGCCGAATCATAATTTTTTAAATTGGCTTGTAATAACGCTAAGTTATACAAAGCTCTTTTATAATCTGGTTCTATAAGCAAAGCTTTTCGATAACAAACTTCGGCTTCTTTATATTTGTTGTCTGAATAATACGAAAAACCTAGATTATTCAAAAGCTCCGAGGAGTTAGGATTAAGTGTATCTGCCTTATTAAAATATAATTCGGCATTATGCAAATTACCCTGTAAATCTGCAATAATCCCTAAGCCATTATACGCACGCCAACTTTTTTTTTTAGATATCACCTTTGACAAACTATTTTTTGCTTCCTCATATTTACGCTGTTTGAGTTGCAATAAACCATATTGCTCAAGGTTTTCTAAATTTTCTGGCTGCAATTTAATCATTAATGTTAAAGATAACTCGGCTAAGGCATAATTTTTTATCTTGGTATAAAAATCAGCCATTCTTTTCAACAGTAAAATATTAGTGGGTTCTAATTGATACGCTTCCACATAATAAAGCTGAGCTAAATCTAATTTATCTTCCAGAATCGCCTTATCAGCTTTAAGTAATGCTTCATCAACAGAACTAACAGACAAGCCCAAACTCTTCACAAACTGTTCAGTATTTCTAGTATCCTCACCCAACTTTACCTTTGATGGATTTGTCGTACAAGCTGACAAACTCAACACACAAACCATAGAAACTAGGTGCATCAATTCTAAACCTTTTGATTTTGTAACCATTATTCATTAACTCCTATGTAAATTCAAAAATAACCATCTAGTAGTGCAATAACTTAAGATTTAATAGAAAGTAGTACAGGAACAGCAACCACCATTAAAAATGCCGGCAATAAACAAGTTGCTAAAGGAAATAACAATTTGACACCCAATTTCGCAGCAATTTCTTCCGCCGTCTGCGTTCGTTTCTCACGTAATTCTTCCGAAAATAAGCGAAGTGATTCTGATACATTCGTCCCAAAACGCATACTCTGTGATAATGCCGAAACTAAACCTCTGATATTTTCGACACCGGTTCTTTCAACTAAGCGTCTTAAGGCAGTGTGTCTTTCTATTCCTGCACGAGTCTCGGCAATAACTATTTGTAATTCTAGTGTTAACTCAGGGTGACTAATACCCATTTCTTTAGTGACTTTTTGAAGAGCGGCATCCAAACTTAAACCAGCCTCGCAACAAATGACTAACATATCTAATATATCTGGAAATGCTCTTTGAATAATTTTCTGTCTTTTATTTATCAAGACATCTAATACAAAACTAGGGCCTAAATACCCCACGCCCATTGCTAAAAAAATACCTTCAAAAAAATAAGAACTCTTCATACTAGGTATAAATGTCATATAAATGAACGTGATGAACGGCAATGAAACCATCAATACTGCTTTTATCGCAAAATAATTTAATAAATTATTTTTTAAATGAAAGCCTGCATAATGAAGACGATTAATAGTTCTATCCAATAAGGATTGGTTACTCGGGACAAAAACACTATGATGTTTATGTAGTTTTTCTAAAAGATTACCTAACATGCCCCCATCACTAATAGCATTTATTTCCCTGTTATAGCGGATACGTACTGGGTTGATAACATCAGTTATAAACATACTAATAACGAGCATTAAGATAAACATTGCTCCAAATACCAATATCAAAAAAACTTGCTCATTACTGATTGATTGTTTAATCACTTCAAAAATATTTTCCATAGCATCTCCTCAGGCATCAATAGTTATTATCCAGCGAATCCAAACTAGTGCTATCAATTCAAACCCAGCAAAAATCCCTATATATAAATACTTATCAGGCGATTCATAGAAAGGCACATAATAATCAGGATTAGTAAAATTAATTAATAAAAATAGTCCTATAGGTAACAACACTAAAATCCATGCAGACATTATCCCCTCTGCCGTAAGCGTTTTAATTCGCCTCTGCAATTTAAATCTTGCATTTAATACACTACTGATTTTTAGTAATACCTCAGAAAGATTACCACCTGTTTCATTTTGGATAATAATGGCAGTGCTCATAGCCATTAAACTAATGCTAGGCACCCGTTGAATCATCAAAGAAAACGCTACAGATATATCCCTACCATAATTAATCTCTTGATAGGTCATTTCAAACTCCTGACTGATTGGGTTGTGCATTTCACTAGCAACCATTTTCATACATTCACCAAATGAATAACCAATACTTAATGCTTTAGACATCAAGTGTAATGCTTCAGGCAATTGCTCTTCGAATTTAATTAATCTTTTAATTTTAGTATGTTGCAACCGCAAAAAAGGAAATAACGCGGCAATTAAAAATGCAAATAATGCTAACAACCATTGATTACAATAGACAAATACAAAACCTGCAATCACTACAGAAAGCGCCAATACTATTAGTATGAACCGATAAGCCATTAACTTAACGCCAGCCTGCTCTAACAAAATTTTTAAACCTAAATTCCCCAGAAATACTTCAATCATTCTTTCAAACGGCGGCAACTTATTTAGATAATTTACTTTTATAATTGAAAGACCGTCATCACCACTCGCTAACAAAACGTCTGCTAGACGCTTGCGTAATCTGATACTATCTTCTCGACGTGTACCAAATGTTGGTAATAAAAGTAATTGCGACACTAATAATACGGCAATAAAAACCCCACCAACAAATAACACACTTACATTATTATTCATGTATTACTCCTTAAGCAGATATTGACTAAATACGTTCATATCCAGCTTCAAACCCTTTTGTTTCATGAGTCCCATGCACTTAGGCACTACGCCAGTGGCACAAAACTGACCTAGCACCCGTCCCTCTTCATCAATACCACTGCGCACATATTTAAAAATTTCCGACATGGTTATCACTTCACCTTCCATACCTTCTAATTCTTGGATACTAACTACCCTCCTAGTTCCATCCTCAAAACGAGTTAATTGAATAATCAAATGGATTGCAGTAGATATTTGTTTTCTGATAGCTTTAGCAGGCATATCCATACCCGCCATAAAAATCATATTTTCTAGTCGAGCCAAAGCATCTCGGGCATTATTTGCATGCACAGTAGTTAATGAACCTTCATGTCCTGTATTCATAGCCTGTAACATATCAAAAGCTTCACCACTTCTTACTTCTCCAATTACAATTCTATCTGGACGCATTCTTAGCGCATTTCGCACTAAATCTCGTAAAGTTATCTCGCCTTTACCTTCGATATTAGGTGGCCGTGTTTCTAAACGTAAGACATGAGGTAATTGAAGTTGTAATTCAGCAGAATCTTCTAAAGTAATGATACGTTCATTACTAGGAATAAAATTTGAAATCGCATTGAGAATAGTCGTTTTGCCGGTACCCGTTCCACCAGAAATTAATATGTTCAATTTAGCTTTTGCGGCTGCCTTTAGAAAGTCTGCCATATAATTTGTTAATTCATCTTTTTCAACTAAATCATCTAAAGCCATTTCTACAACGGCAAAACGTCGTATCGATAAAGAAGGTCCATCTATAGCTAATGGAGGAATAATAGCATTAACACGAGAACCGTCAGACAAACGTGCATCAACCATGGGTGACGATTCATCAATCCTTCGACCAACTTTAGTAACAATTCGGTCAATTATTTTCATCAAATGACTATTATCGTTAAATTTAACCAAGGTTAACTCTAACTTTCCAAATCTTTCGACATATACCTTATCAAATCCATTGACTAAAATATCACTGATAGTTGGATCATGTAACAAAGCCTCTATCGGCCCTAAGCCTAAAATATCATCCTCTATCTCTGTTATTATTTGCTGACATATTTTATTATTTAATGGAATTGGATGATCATCTATCAATCTTTGAGTCGCTTTTCTTATCTGCTGCCTAGCTTCTTGTTCATTAAGTCCACTAATTAAGGACAAATCCAAGGTATCAAGTAATTTTGTATGAATAGATTGTTTAAACTCTATTTCTAATGGCGTAAATATTTTTATCTCTAAGGGGATGTAATCCGCACTTTTATTATGCACGCCTTCAGGCGAATTAGGCTGGTTATCAAGCTGATCATTATGAGAATATGACTTTAGTTCCCCCTCTAATCTTGTTTTTAATTCCATTGTTTTATGCCTCTCTACTATTTAAAATTAAGTAATAAGAAAATAAAAAAATATTTTTT
>CAIVAH010000276.1 GCA_903903765.1 uncultured Methylococcaceae bacterium | reverse complement strand
TGACTTCTTTGAGATACAATAGCTCTACTAATATTGGGTATTTATCTAAATACAACTCTAGTGGCACGATTCAATGGCAAAGACAACTTGTGACTACTTTGGGTCTTCGACTTAACGGTGTTTTTTGTCCTTCAGTTAACGCATTATATGTTGTAGGAACGGGACAAGAAACAGGGGGTGGAGGGGTACAAAGCGGAGCTATATTATTTAGCTTACCGACAGACGGGTCAAAAACAGGAATCTATACCGTTGGAGGGATTAGCTTTACATACTCAGCGTCATCTTCAACAGCGTCTACTACAACATTGTCTAGCGGAGCGGCATTTAACAACACAGCAACATCAACGCTTGCCGTTACAACACCTACTTACACGTCATCTACGACTACTTTAACATCAACGGTAACGCAAATATGAGTGCGTATATAAACTTAACTAGAAACGAATACCCGCGCCATCAAGGTGATATTGAGCTTTATCCTAATGACGCTTATGCACACGTTGAGTGGGTGGATATGCCTGAATATGATTACACTGTGCAGCATTGTTATGAAGGTGCGCCTGTCGAAGTAGATGGGGTTTGGCACATGACATGGGTTGTGCGTGACGCAACACCAGAAGAAATTGAATTAGCTAACAAACCATTTGACGAGAGGTTTCCAAAATGAGCAAACTACTTAAAGCATGGAACTACTTAATGGCTCGATTAAAAGAGCCTTCTACACACGCGAGTGTGGCGGCATTAGCTACTATGGCGGGTATGAATATCGAGGCTGGACCTATCCATGATGGATTAACTGCGGCTGGTGTACTCTTTGGTATGATTGGATTGTTTGCATCAGAAGGTAAATAATATGAGCGAATATTTTAAGCCAGAAGAATTTGAGTGCCACTGTGGATGTGGTGAGAAAGACGTAAACCCAAAGCTCGTGGAGTTACTTAACCGCATCAGAGAGTCATTTGACAAACCTATTACGATTATGAGCGGTAGACGATGCAAAGCACACAACACTAAAGTGGGTGGTGCAAAAGAAAGCCAGCACGTTCTAGGTAATGCAGCCGATATTCAAGTAAAAGGGGTTGAGCCTGATGATGTGCAAGAATACCTAATGAAGCATTTTGATGACGATTGTAAAGGTCTTGGCAGATACCGATCTTTCACACATATTGATGTGCGTGAAGGTAAAATAGCTCGCTGGAATGGATAATCTTTTTAATGTAAAATGCTGCGTAAGTGGCATTTTTTTTAATTAACAGAAGGCAAAGGACATGGACCTTAATCGCGATAATTTAAAGGCACTTTTCTTGGAGGCTCTGCAAGAGCATCATGAAGAAGTCATTGATTCACATTCTTCACATCACGAATGGATTCAAGAAAGAATAGAAGCTGAAAAGTTAAGAAAAGAAATGATTAAAAAAGTAACGGAAGCGGCAATACAATGGTCAGTTGCTGGTCTTTTAGGCACGGCAGCTTATTGGATGCAAACGCATTTTAAGCCATAAAAGATAGACGGCACGCTGTACAAATAATATAATTTACTAAAATGTGCCTGCTGCAACAGCTCGCTTGTGATCACTTGGAGTCATTATGAGCAACAATAGCAGCGTAACATACACAACACTACTTACAGACCTTCGACGCTACCTAGAGCGCGGTTTCACGCAAGAGTCTGATCCATACGTTTATGAGCAACTTCCTCGGCTTATAACGCTTGCTGAACGCAGAATTTCTCGTGAGCTTAAGGTCACAGGATTTATTGTACCAGTGACCACAACATTACCTGCTGGCGTATCAGTTTACCCAAAACCCGATAGATGGCGTGAAACGGTTTCCATGCATATTGGCACTAATTCAATTCACAGCAGATCCTACGAGTACATTCGCAATTATTGGCCTGACAGTGAAGAAACTGGCACACCAGAATATTATGCTGACTATGATTATTTTCACTGGTTAATTGCGCCAACACCTGCTACTGATACCACCATAGAAATCCTTTATTACGAGCAACCTCGTTTTCTTGGCGAAGAAACTCAAACAAACTTCATTACCGACTTTGCGCCAGATTTATTGCTGTACGGTACATTGCTTGAAGCCGCACCTTATCTTAAAAATGATGCACGCTTGCAAACTTGGCAAACGCTTTATGATCGTGCAGCGCAATCACTCAATGGCGAAGATCTGCAACGCATTCTTGACCGTACTGCTATTAGGAATAAAGCATAATGACTACATCATACAATTACGTTTTTGGCGGTGCTACCGTCTATCCATCGGAAGTTAGCTA
>CAIVAH010000275.1 GCA_903903765.1 uncultured Methylococcaceae bacterium | reverse complement strand
TTATTTACCCATAACTCAAATTCAAGATGTAGATAAGCGTTTTATTGACGCCAATAATATCATTGCGACAGCCTCTCGGGATGAAGAATGGGAGCTACTTTTTAAGCAACTTGAAGAATTTCCAGAGTTAATTAATTACCCTCGCATTTTAGGTACTGCGCTTTATACGCCACTACATCAAGCCGCAAGAAATGGTGCGTCTGTAGAAATAGTAAAATTATTACTCAGTCTGGGTGCTTTTAAAACGCTAAAAAATGCAAAAGGTGAAACACCCCTAGATACAGCTCGCAGATTAAAGCATCAGCATCTGTTTTCTATATTAGAGCCGCGTCCTTTGCATACAGTTAGCAGTCATGACCTGTTTAGATTAAAACAACATTTTCAGGTTCTGGTCAATGAACGCTTACAAAACTTTAAAATAATCCCTGAATTAAGATTGCCTATTCTAGATCCACTCACAGAATTAAATGTTCCCCTATTAAGATGTGTAATTCCTAGTGTGAATGGCGGTTTTAACCTAAAACTCACACGTTCGGGTCACAATCCACAAATAATTATGAACAGTTGGTTTCATAATATTGAAGGTTCTGGCAAAAAACATCTGATCATGCCTCAAGGTTATGTACAACTAGAAAATGGCACTGTATAAACCGTGTTAAATCCTAACTAAAGAGAATTTTATGTTGCCCTATCGTATTCTGATTCATCCAGACGCTTACCAAAAGGCTGAAACTTATCGTTTGGAACTACTCACTAAGGGCCTTAAGACAGCAGGACTTTATTTACAACGAGAATTAGATGGCTTAGAAATAGGAAGCCTTAATACAGAGGCATTTTTAGAACACTTAGTTGCCACTAAGCTGACACTGATATTTGCAGAAAGTGCTGTCTCCGGAAATGGTAAAGATTGGAATCAAAGCGAATTATCGATACTAGGTGATATTGGTATAGCGACTTCAGTAGATATTTATGATGATGGTAAACATTATCGACCTAAATTACATAAGCAGGTCTTTAGTGCGACCCTGTTATTTGTTCCTGGTGCTTTATTACGAAACGGCAAAGGAAATACACCGGTAGATTGGGACGAAGTAACACTTAATAATCAAATTAATCCTGCTAATTATAAAGATTTATACGAGCGTCGATTACTGCCATTGCTTATGTATGCAAATGAGCAAGTTAAACTAGCCAATAAATCCGCTTTTATTACACTGCCTGGTTTAGGTTGTGGACAATTTGCTGGACCTTTTGAAAAGCAATTGGGGTCGCATTTAAAAGACGCTTTAATTGCAATACTAGATAAACATGCTAGCCAACTTGCTTACCTAAAAGCAGTATATTTTGATCCCTATAATGAGTGCGAAAATGAACGCATTGAATTTGGCTCCATATCTTTGTTGGTCAGACCGTTCACAAAAGGTAATCAAGATAAGTCACAACTATGCCCCCCGACTGCTTATGCAGAAGAAGAAGGAGATGATTATTCAAACTGCCTACTATTTAGTCTTGTAGCTTGGGATCATGTATCTTGGCCCGGCAATGATTTTTATGCAGGATCACGAAGTACAGATGATGGTGTAAAAGCCGCGGCAAGCAATTCTATGATGGCAATGACAGGCATTAAAGGAAAATATAACACCTTAACACATACCTATGATCCACCGCCCAACTATAAAACTTGGGCAGAGGTTGTTACAAAAAACAATCTTAAAATCAAAGTAAATCAGAATTTGAGTGTACTTCCA
>CAIVAH010000274.1 GCA_903903765.1 uncultured Methylococcaceae bacterium | reverse complement strand
TTGCCTTCCTCAATAATTTGCTTAGGACCCCCCGTTATAGGCAAGTCTAAGCCGTTTTTAATAGTAAATCGCATAGTTAATAAGCCTACTCTCCAAACAAGTTGCGGCGAACCCATCCTCTTGTTAAACCTCATTGGTACAAAAGGTGCATTAAGAAATAATACGGTGGCATTACACCATAAAATAGATGTTTTCTCAATGCCACTTTTAGTCGTCAAGGGCATCTTGAGCATAAATAAAAAACTTTATCTGAATAAAAGTATGACTTTATTATGACTTCAAATATTATTAGCGTAGATATAGCTAACAACGATTAGTCTAATTGCAGAGATAATGCTAAATATTGGATAAGTTTTAAGGCGGCAAACTCTAGGGTATTACCAAAAGCAACCACCCCATCTTCATGACCTAACATGCTAAAAAGCATTGTCTTTTGCAAACAACCTGATTGATATAATCGGGCAACTTCATTTGCCATTTCTACCGTACCATAGGGAATTTCGGCATCAATATTCGGCAAGCCCAATTTATGTGTATGCCGCCAGATCGACGGACTATGCACATGAATCACCGCTTGAATATTATCATCGAGTTTATACAAACTGGCATGAGTTAATGATTCTGAAGAAGGCTGGTAAAGCCCTATTGATGTCAAACTGTTTTGATAAATATCAGACGCTAACACTAAAGTCATCTGCTCAGGTGTTATAGTTGACAACATACCTGTTTGACTACCGGTAATGATAAATTGTTGACTGGCTTTAGCGACACGTTGGCTAATATTACCAAAACCTAAGCCGCCATAACGATCCGCATCTTGACCTATTAAACCCAACTTGAATAATAGCTTCCGCCACGCATTTAATTCAGTGATGGAAAAATCAGCTTCAATGCGTCGTTGCGTATGCGTGAGTTGATATTTGATTACGCCCTCGGAATCTAACACGCTGTTAACCAATAATTTGCGCTAAATTACCTTTATCTTCTAACCATACTTTACGATCTGATGAGCGTTTTTTAGCCAATAATAAATCCAATTTATTATTAGTCTCATCATCTTCAGCAATAGTTAATTGCACTAAGCGGCGTGTATCAGGGTTCATGGTGGTTTCGCGTAATTGGCTAGGGTTCATCTCACCCAGACCTTTAAAACGTTGCACATTTACCGTGCCTTTGAGCTTTTCTACTTTAATGCGATCTAATACACCTTGGCGTTCTGATTCGTCTAACGCATAAAACACCCGTTTACCCACATCGATACGATATAACGGTGGCATTGCCACAAACACATGCCCTTCCCTAACCAAGGCGGTGAAGTGTTGGTAAAACAAGGCGCAGATTAAAGTAGCAATATGATTACCATCAGAATCCGCATCCGCTAAAATACACACTTTACCGTACCGTAAACCTTGTAAATCATCTGAGCCAGGCTCTATACCCAAGGCCACCGCAATATCATGTACCTCTTGCGATGCCATAACTTGATTCGATTCAACTTCCCAGGTATTTAAAATCTTGCCACGCAACGGCATAATCGCTTGAAAATCTCGCTCTCGCGCCTGCTTAGCAGATCCGCCTGCTGAATCCCCTTCTACTAAAAACAACTCTGTTCTAGCGATATCTTGGGCCGAACAATCGGCTAACTTACCGGGTAAAGCGGGGCCTGAAGTAATTTTTTTACGGACAATCTTTTTATTTGAGCGTAATCTTTTTTGGGCACTAGAGATAATAATCTCGGCTATCTTTTCGCCCTGCGCTGGATTTTGGTTTAACCACAAACTAAAACTGTCTTTAGCAACCCCCGCAATAAAAGTCACACATTCTCGAGAACTTAAACGTTCTTTAGTTTGGCCAGAAAACTGGGGGTCTTCTAACTTAACCGACAAGACAAAATGACAATTCTCCCAGACATCTTCTGGAGCCACCTTAACACCACGCGGTAAAATACCCCGAATATCACAAAATTCACGAATGGCTTCTGTTAAACCGGCTCGCAAACCGTTAACATGTGTACCGCCTTGCGCAGTGGGAACTAAATTGACATAACTCTCGTTGAGTATTTCCGCTGGATTCTCCAAGGCCCAAACGAGACCCCATTCGACAGCCTCATGCTTTCCGGTCACATCCCCCATAAAAGGTTGCTCAGGAAAAAAATCAATGTCACCTATCCTATCCAGTAAATACTCTCGCAGACCATTCTGGTAACACCACTCATAATCTTCATTAGCGTATTCATCTTTCAGACTAATTTTTAAACCCGGGCACAACACCGCTTTGGCCCTTAAGACATGTTTTAATTTAGTAACTGAAATCTTACTAGAATCAAAGTATTTTTCATTCGGCCAAAAATGTACCGATGTGCCGGTATTAAATTTTCCTACCGTGCCCGTTTCTGTCAAGTCAGAGGTTTTATCACCGTCTGCATAGGATATGCCATAAACTTTACCGTTACGTTTAACTTGGACTTCTAATTTAACCGATAAGGCATTAACAACAGAAACCCCTACGCCGTGTAAACCACCGGAGAATTGATAATTTTTATTAGAGAATTTACCGCCTGCATGTAACTGGGTCAAAATAACTTCAACACCCGGTATGCCTTGTTCTGGATGAATATCAACGGGCATACCTCGGCCATCATCAGCGACTAAGACCGAGCCATCTTTATAGATAACTACTTCGATGCTTTTAGCATGACCCGCCATCGCTTCATCGACACTGTTATCAACGACTTCTTGAACGAGATGATTAGGACGTGTAGTGTCCGTATACATACCCGGACGTTTTTTAACGGGATCTAGACCACTTAAGACTTCAATCGCGGCCGCATTATATTCGGTACTCATGAGTTATGACGCGTATGGATTGTGTTTAAAATACACTTTTGCTGCATCCCAGTAAGCATCCAACTCAGCTAATTCACACTCTTTTAAGACCCGACCCGAGGCCGTAATTTGCTGTTCTATATACTGAAATCTACGGGTAAACTTTTTAGTGCTTTCTTTAAGGGCAATCTCAGGATTTACCTTTAGATGTCTAGCCAAATTAACTGCAACTAACAATAAATCACCCACTTCTTCTTGAATATGCGCTTGATCACCTGATTGCCAGGCTTCTTTAATTTCGTCTAATTCTTCTAAGACTTTATCAAATACCGGACCAGGTTCAGTCCAATCAAAACCATGTTGAGCCGCACGATCTTGAATTTTTTCACACTCCATTAAGGCAGGTAAGTTTGCCGCTACCCCAGACAGTACACTTTCAGTGCTATCTTTCGCCTTTTCTTGACGCTCTAAGGCTTTAGCGGCTTCCCATGCTTGATGACGCTCTGCATCATTGGCAAATACGACATCAGAAAAAACATGCGGATGTCTACGGATTAATTTATCACTAATAGCCGCTGATACTTCTTCAAAATTAAAATGGCCTTGTTCTTGGGCAATTTGAGAGTGAAATACCACTTGCAACAACAAATCACCTAATTCTAATTTTAAATCCTCTAAATCATTGCGCTCAATAGCATCAACAACTTCATAGGCTTCTTCTATCAGATAAGGAATTAAACTTTTAAAATCCTGTTTAATGTCCCAAGGGCAACCATCTTCGGGACGACGCAACCGCGACATTAAATCTAAAAGTTGTTGGGTATTTTTTAACATGCAGAATTAATTAGCTTAATACGTGTAACCAAAGTTTTCATGAAAACGCTGCTTAAAATCAGCCATTGTAAAGGTATGATTTTGCGTACCGTTATGTTCAATTTTAAGCGCACCCATTAAGGAAGCGATTCTACCTGTCACTTCCCAATCATATTCATTCATTAAACCGAACAATAAACCCGCACGATACGCATCACCACAACCCGTTGGATCTAACACCACATGGGGTTTTGCCGCAGGAATGTTAATACATTGACCTTGCGTATAAATCTTAGAGCCCTGTGCACCTAAAGTAATAATTAAAGCCTCTACTCGCTCCGCTATTTGCGCCAAGCTTAAGCCGGTGCGTTCTTGCATTAACTCAGATTCATAATCATTTAAAGTGACGTAATTCGCTTGATCAATAAAGGTCAGTAATTCAGCGCCATTAAACATCGGCATGCCTTGACCCGGATCAAAGATAAAAGGAATACCTAATTCTGCAAATTGCTCCGCATGTTGCTGCATCCCATTTTTACCATCAGGCGACACGATACCAATACTAATATCGGTATTTGCTGGAATTGCATTTAAGTGCGAGAAACTCATTGCACCCGGATGAAAGGCAGTAATCTGATTGCCATCTTGATCAGTGGTGATATAAGCTTGACCGGTATATTGGTTATCCAAAATATGGATATACTCCGTGGACAAACGATTTTGATTGAGCCATTGACTATAAGGTTCAAAATCATGTCCCACTACCGCCATAATTTGGGCATCTTCGCCTAATAAATTTAAGTTATAGGCAATATTACCCGCACAGCCACCGTACTCACGGCGTAATACGGGCACCAAGAATGATACATTTAAGATATGCACCTTTTCTGGCAAGATATGATTTTTAAATTGATCGTGAAACACCATAATAGTGTCGTAAGCCATAGAACCACAGATTAAAGCACTCATGAATCGCTGTCCTTAAAGTAAAATTAATGCCCACGTTGTCGCGGCCCAAGCTAAAGACATCATCACAGCGGCTGATCCAATATCTTTTGCTCTACCAGATAATTCATGATGCTCAAAACCTACTCTATCAACCACCGCCTCAACAGCTGAATTTAATAATTCGACTAGCATCACCAACACTATACTGCCAATTAACAATAATTTTTCTACAATAGTTTGACCCATCCAAATGGCTACTGGTGTTGATATTACAAATAAGATAACTTCTTGTCTAAAAGCTTCTTCATGCGTCCATGTCGCTTTAAAACCCGCTGCAGAAAAAAAACAAGCATTAATGAGGCGCTTTAAACCTTTTGCATTTTGATTGGCCATGATGTGTTCTAATTAATATCCATTAATAAAAGGGGGGATTGTACTCAACTAATATAAAAACTGTGTGACTGCTTAGATTTTTTGACAACTAAGCAATGTATGCTTGATAAGCTGATGCGGTCATTAAGACGTCTAATGTGGATAGATCATCTGCTTTTACACAAAAAATCCAAGTGCTATAGGGTTTATCGTTAATTAACTCTGGTTCATTGGTTAATAACAAATTGGTGGCAACTATCTCACCCGATACAGGACTAAATAAATCGGATGCTGTTTTAACGGATTCAACCACTGCACATTGCTCATTGGCAGTCACTTTACGACCTATTTCAGGTAATTGCACATACACTAAATCACCTAATTGATCTTGCGCAAAATCGGTTATGCCAACGCGTACGAGATTATCTTCTTCTACTATGACCCACTCATGAGATTGGGCATACTTTAAATTGTCTGGTAAATTACTCATCATTCATTCTCTTATAATTATAGCCAAAAAATAGTCCAATTTTCTGGAGATTGCAATAAGTGCATCGACACATCTTGTACCTAACTGACTTAGCTATTAGACTATCTGTTGATATATGGTAACAAACATCACAAAATCATGCCTGAAATACTGATCTACACCACAACAATTTGTCCTTATTGCATCATGGCGAAACGCCTACTGGATAAAAAAGGCGCAAAATACACCGAAATTAATGTTGATCGCGACTTTGG
>CAIVAH010000273.1 GCA_903903765.1 uncultured Methylococcaceae bacterium | reverse complement strand
CCATGGCACCTAATATACCTGCTGAAATTGATAGAACCTCCAGTATTAAGGGTATCTTGGAAGGTGAATTGCAAAGGGCAGGCTATAAAATAGTTGTAATTGATAGAGCTACCCAAATTGAGGCAAATGCGGGGGTAGGGTATCTTTTTAATCATAATGAAGTTGCTGCAAAATTAGGTAAAAAAGTTGGAGCTGATTATGTGTTAGTTGGAAGACTCCATAAACCGAGTTATCTATTTGCATATTTAATGGGACATTTAATTAAGACCGATACAGAAGGATTAATTGAAAATTATGTTGTTGAAACCAAAGGCGGTGATAAAAAATTAACGCTTAAGGCTGTTGAAACATTGACATCGAAGATAGATGAAAATTTGGATAAAATTTATATCACTCCCCCGCCGAGTAGAACGGTTCATCATTAAAGTAATGCCTCTTTAACTTTTCGTAAGCAAGTTATGCAAGCTTTCAATCAATTATTGGCTTATGTGCTTTGTTAATTGAATCAGAGATCCCTTTCTGACTTGACTGCGGTAGACCCGCTTTTTAATCAAGAAATATATTATCTGATTATCTTAATGATTCTGATCTCGGTGAAGATACTCAAATGAGTTACCGGAATCCCGTTGAAGATGTGATTAAAATGCCCATCAAACACTGCAACAACAATTAGTGGGTGACCTATAAAAAATAGATAGAATCAAATTTAAATGCATTGTTGTATTTTATTTTTTTGACGGTATGTTGATCCATGGCTGTTAATAAGCGTAAAAAATTTACCAAGATTTTGTTAATTTGGAATATTACTTATTTGGGCCAGTCTTAACTGAATAAAATTAAATTTTAATAAACTTCGGAGTTTAAATATGAAACAAATTGCTCTAGTATTATGTGCTTTACTTTTATGTACAAACGTATCTTTTGCGTTAGATAAGATTATTTTTAAAGATGATTCAAGTGTTGCCCTTGATCATGCGAAAAATGCTGCTGCCGCTGCAAATGCGTCTGAAGTTGTTCATCATGCCGCAGCAGCATTAGATCACACCCTAAATGCATCAATAACTGCGAAAGGGGTTGCTAAGAATCATTTAAACGAAGGCGCAAAAGAACTTCAAAAAGCAATCGATCAAGCTACGCTGGGAAAATATAACTCATCAATATCTTATTCACAAGCGGCAGTGGTGCATATTACTGCTGCTAACGCAGTTCTTGAAAGCAGTCATTAAAGAATCATTAAAATTAAAGCTAATGCTGTTTATCAGTGTTGGCTTTTAATTCAAATATCCAAAATAAATGGTAATTGCTCAGTTAGACTGCAACATTAGAAACTTGTTGTTTTCCATTAGTCTAATGGATATTTTTATTAATTATGTTTTATACAAAACAATCAACAACTTTTTATTAACCATCCCTGTGCTGTAAAAGTCAAAACGGAAAATTTTTATTTATCCAACCGACCATGCTGGTGCATCCCTCTGGCTGGATGAGTTTTTAGAAACGCGTTTTAAAAAGTTCGGTATCTATGAAGAT
>CAIVAH010000272.1 GCA_903903765.1 uncultured Methylococcaceae bacterium | reverse complement strand
ACCTAATACAGTGGTTAAACTGGCTAAAACATTATAAAATAGAGCTTTACCCCGTGAATAACCACTATCTAATAAAATAGCAAAATCCCCAACTTCTTGCGGAATTTCATGCGCAGCCACCGCTAAACTCGTTACGATACCCAATTGCACATCGGTTAAAAATGCCGCAGCAATCAAAATACCATCTACAAAATTATGGATACTATCACCTAAAATAATTAATGCACCCGCTGACTTTTTTACCCCATGACCATGCGAGTGACCATGCCCAGCATGACTATCTTCACCATGTGCTTCGCAATGACCAGCGTGACAATGTCGCCAAACCAATAATTTCTCTAATACAAAAAAACCTAAGATGCCCGCTAAAATTGTCCCTGATAAAGTCTGAAAATCTTCAACTTTAACAAACTCAAATGCTTCTGGGATTAAACCCCAAAATGCAACAGCTAATAATGCCCCAATTGCAAAACTAATACCGTGCGGTAAAACTGCGATACGGTGTTCTTCTCGAAGCAATAAAAACACTGCAGCCGCTAACACACTTAAAACACCACCTACTGCCGTAAAAATTATAATTAATAACAATAAATTCACTTTATGACTTTCTCCATATTAAAGATGCCATTCGACCGGTTTGTATATCTCTACGATATGAATAATAGCGCTCCTGCTCAGAGAAAGTACAACCATATCCACCATAAACATCAATCACATTCAAATCAACTAATTCAATACGTGCCAGTTCATAAATATCGACCAACCATTTATCTTCAGAAATCTGCTCAAAAGCACTAGCATTCAGTGACTTTTTTTTAATAAAAGCTTCTCGAACCTCTGCACCCACTTCAAAACACTTAGGCCCAATAGCCGCACCCATCCAAGCTAAATAGCTAGTTGATTTAATTGATTGCCGACTAGACGATTGCAAAGCCATTAAAGTATTCGTAATGATGCCCGCTAATAAACCTTTCCAACCGGCATGAATAGCCGCAACCTGTAAGCCATCCGCTGAACATATTAGTATAGGTAAACAATCTGCAGTCAATACCGCACAAACCACACCCACCTGCCCAGTAAAACTAGCATCAGCCTGCTGCAAAACCGGAGTCTGTAGACTCTCAACCACATAATTACTATGAACTTGTTCCAACCATATCGGTGAACTTGGCAAAGCCAACAGCGTATTAATAATATGTCTATTTTGGGCAACGGCAAGCGGATCATCTCCTACATGCGTTGCAGGATTAAGACTATTATATGGATAACCGCTCACCCCACCCGCTCGCAAAGTCATAGCCGCGCCTATATTCAAAGGTGCAGGCCACTCTGGAATTATAAAACTAGCTTGATTATTCATTAGCCTCCAAAGCTACGAGTAAGTTCAGCATGTCCTCAGGTAAAGGTTGTATCCATTCAAGATAATCATTGCTTAATGGGTGCAATAAACCTAATTTAGCTGCGTGTAAAGCTTGTCTTTTAAAGCCCCGTAATTCTTTTTCCAACTCAGCACTACAGCCTGCGGGCATCTGAAAACGCCCACCATAAACTTGATCACCTACTAAAGGAAAGCGAATATGCGCCATATGCACTCGGATTTGATGGGTACGGCCAGTTTCTAATTTGACCCTTACAAAAGTATGTCGAGTAAACCTAGTTTCTACTCGATAATGGGTAATCGAATCTTTACCAGACTCTCTAACTGCGTATTTTTTACGTTCTGTAGGGTGACGCGCAATCGGTTCATCAACAGTGCCTCCAGCAGTCATACGACCCCGCGTAATTGCCAAATATTCCCTATTAATGCTCCTTTCCTGCAATTGTTGAGTCAAACTATTATGCGCCTGAAGGGTTTTGGCAATCATTAAAATCCCACTGGTTTCTTTATCAATTCGGTGGACAATACCCGCCCGAGGTAATGTTTCTAAACTAGCATCATGATTAAGTAAACCATTCAATAAAGTGCCACTCCAATTACCTACCGCAGGATGCACAACTAATCCTGCAGGTTTATTGATAATTAAGATGCTTTCATCTTCAAAAATAATATCTAAAGGTATTTCTTCAGGTTCTGAGTTAATAACAACTTCAGCTTCCGCATCTAGCTCTATCTCCTCACCTCCTTCTAATTTATCTTTTGGCTTAAGCACTAAACCATTCACTTTAACGCGACCGGCTTTAACCCAAGTTTGTAATTTACTGCGTGAATAATCTGCAAATAATTCGGCCAGGACTTGATCCAAGCGCATACCTGCCATTTCGTTGGGAACTTCTGCTGTTAATCTTGTCATAACAAGTTCTTCTGAATAAACCATAGTTAAGTTATACTCACAAGCTAAATTGGCAAATCCGCCTTTATCCTGCAAGAAAACCTCTAATATTACAACGTGTCGTTAGTACTATGCGATTAATTTTAATTAAAATTTTATTTGTTGGCTGTTTCAGCCTATTTTTAACCGGATGCTCATCTTTTAAAGACCTCTTTTCTAGTGACTCTAAATCGTCTGAAGAGGCTGAATATGCAGACTGGACAGCAGACAAATTTCGCGCAGAAGCGAAAAAAAATGTCGATAACAGCAACTACGAAAAAGCCATAAAACTATATCAAGCGCTAGAGTCTCGATATCCTTTCGGACAAGATTCTGCTCAAACAGAACTAGATATTGCTTATGCTTACTTTAAAAATAATGAGCCAGAATCAGCCATCGCTGCAGCAGATAGATTTATTAAGATCAATCCCCGTAGCCCAGCTATTGATTATGCTTACTATTTAAAGGGGTTGGTTAACTACAACAGAGGCATTAGTTTTGTTGATCGTTTTTTACCTACGGATACCTCTCAACGAGAGACAGGTAGTGCCGCCGAGGCGATAAAAAACTTTGAAGACCTCATCCAACGCTTTCCGAATAGTAAGTACATTTCCGACAGCCGTCTACGAATGATTTCTTTAAAAAATAATCTAGCTATGCATGAGGTACATATTTCACGTTATTATATTAGACGTCATGAATACGTTGCTGCTGTAAATAGAGCAACTATTGTGCTTGAAAAATATCAACGTACACCGGCAATACCCTATGCCTTATTAGCATTAAATGAAGCATACACTAACCTGAATCAAACCGAATTAGCCGCGGATGTTCAACGCGTCTATGATTTAAACTATCCTAGCGGCCCACCAATACTTGAGCAAGCTACATCCACTCTATCTCATAAAGTATGGGATTTTATTGGCCTAGAAAAGTAATTCAAATACTGTAAATGACAAACCTTGAGGGGCATTTAAATTCGCCCCTCATTTAGCCAACTCAACCACCATTATTTTTCTGTACTTGGTTCTTCCATAAACCTCTCCAAATCCAAAATTGCTCAGGAGACATGGGCTTACCAAAAGCATTGCCTTGCGCTAACTCACAGCCCATATTTAAAAGCATTTCACCTTGTTCAAGCTTTTCCACACCTTCAGCAATAATGCGACTACCAACGGTAGAAAGCAAGCCGATTAAACTATTTATAACAGCATGATTATCAGGACCTTTATCCATCACATCAATAAAGCTACGATCAATTTTGATGGTATTAAACACCAACTGCCTTAAATAGTTTAAAGACGAACAACCAATTCCAAATTGATCTAAAGCAAAAGACACCCCCAATTTTTGACAATCCTGCATTAATTTGCGTGCATAATCGTAATCAGCAATAATAGTCTCTTCTAAAACCTCTAACTCTAAACCACCTGTTCTATACTCAGGATAACAGCCTAGAACATTTTTTAACCGCTCAAAAAAGTTATGCTGACTAAAATGCCGAGAGTTAATATTGACACTGACCGGTATAAAAAGCCCTGCAGTTTGCCACTTACTTTGTTGTTGTAAAACTTGCTGGATAAGCCATTCGCCTAAATCAATCGCCAAAGGGTGATTTTCAATCAAGGGTAAAAAATCATCGGACAATAAGCACCCATCTCGCGGGTGATTCCAATAAATCAAAGCCTCAACCCCCAACAACTCTCCGCTATACATATTCACTTTAGGTTGATAATTTAAATCAAACTCGCCTTGTGCTAAACCATTTTGAATAGCATCAAAAGTTGATTCTGGGATGTTAATCACTTGATCCGCTGTATTATCGTAGTGATGGTAGCGATTTTTACCTGACTTTTTTGCAACATACATAGCTTGATCAGCTTGATGAATCAAGGTCTCTGCATCAAGCAATTCATTATCAAATTCACCACGGTAAAACCTTATACCCAAACTCGCAGACACTTTTAAGGTATGACCACCAATTTCGATAGCTCTATTACAAGCGTTCAATAAACTTAAAATGGGTTTTTTACAAGAATCGACGGTATCTAAGGAATTTAGAACCACAATAAACTCATCGCCACCAATCCTCGCTATAGTATCCGTTTCACGGATCACTGCCTGCATTTGTTGACTCATAGCCACCAAAAACTGATCACCAACGCCATGCCCATAATTATCATTTATCAATTTGAAGCCATCCAAATCAATAAATATAACCGCTAAATTATGCCCATCACGTTGGTTTTTTAATAAAGATTGATTTAAACGATCGATCAATAACAAGCGATTGGGTAATCCTGTCAATACATCGTTATAGGCAAATTGCTCTAAGGCTAATTGTTGCTGCTTTAATTCACTGATATCAGTCACCTGTACTAAAAAACGTTCTAATTCATTATGCTGATTCCGAATCGCAGTAATAGAATGTAATCCAGGACTATTATCTCTATTTTTGTATTTATTCCAGATTTCTCCTGACCAGAAGCCTTTTTCTAGTAAAGATCTCCACATCTGCTCATAATAAGCTTTATCATGAACACCAGATTTAAATATTCTTGGATTCTTGCCTATCAATTCAGTTCGACTATAACCACTAATTTTCAAAAAAGCTTCATTACAGTCAACAATCGAACCAGTTTCATCAGTCACATAGATACCTTCTCTTGCATGTGAAAATAAACTAGCTGATAACTGCATCTGAGTATCAATATGTGACTTATTTATAGCATTAGCTACCAAAACTACACTTTCATCAATCAAGTCTTTAAAATGCTTAGACGTTT
>CAIVAH010000271.1 GCA_903903765.1 uncultured Methylococcaceae bacterium | reverse complement strand
GCCAGTTACGCCGATTTTATCTACGTTTACAACAATAATGTAATCACCTGTATCAACGTGCGGTGTATATTCTGGTTTATGTTTACCACGAAGACGTAGTGCAATCTCAGAAGCAAGGCGGCCCAGCGTCTTCCCATCTGCATCAACTACATACCAATCGCGCTTAACTTCTGCTGTTTTTGCACTAAATGTTTTCATCGTTACTTAGTCTTTCTCTAAAGGCTCAATAAAAGAGCGAGAATTTTACTAAACATTGCTGTATCTTTCAATGTTTATTTATATATACAGGTATAAATTTATTAAAGCCCAGTCAAACTCGACTCACTAACAAACAACACTATACCCACCAAAACAGGAAATTTTACAGGAACAATACTCACCAAATCAAGCGTTAATTGTAATAAATCACGAGATCATAGTTTAATGTTTAAAGAATGTAACTTTCTATATAGATGAGTTCTTTCCATACCAACGGTTGCAGACAACTTTGCCACACTCCCCCCGGTACGTTCAAAATGATATTCAAGATAAGCTTTTTCGAAATGATCTCTCGCATCCTTTAAAGGCAAATTAAAAAACTCTGGCACGGCTGCAACCAAAGTCACATCACTAACAACAGAACCTAAAGCCGTCCTTACTTCTTCCAATTCTATTTCTTCACCCACCCCTAAAATCATTAAACGCTGCACCAAATTCTTTAATTCTCTAACATTTCCACGCCAACTATAGTTGCGTAAAAAATTTTGCGCAGCCATCGAAAACTTACGAAATGCCAACTTCTCTTGATTAACAAAATAATCGACATAAAAACTTAATAATCCTGGAACATCCTCACTATGTTCTCGTAAAGGCGGAATAACAAAAGCCACCTCATTCAAGATATAATATAAATCCTGCCTAAAACGACCAGATCGAATCTCTTCATCTATTGAAACTCGTGTAGATGTAATTACTCTTACATCCACTCTGACTGCCTCACTCCCCCCTACACGCAAAAAAGAACTCGACTCTAACGCACTTAATAATCGTAACTGCGTTTCTGCATCCATACCACCTATTTCACTTAAAAATAGTGTACCTTTATTTGCTCTTTCCAGTAATCCTTTATACACATTACCCTGAGATTCTTTTCCAAAGAACTCTACCGCTGAATTTTCTGGCGAAATACTTCCTACAGCTACATCAATGAAAGGCCCTTTACGATGCGAACTATTATTATGCAAATAACGCGCATATAACTCTTTACCTGCACCTGCTTCGCCAAAAAATAGCACCCGCGTGTCATGCTGAGCTAAGCGCTTCAACTGCTCTTTGATTCTCGCTACTGCCGCACTTTTACCAACTGGCTCAATATCAGCAACCAATTGTTTTTTAAGACCGGCATTTTCAATTTGTAAATTACCCGCTTCAATGGCTCGATCTACTATTAATAATAATTTTGCCAAAGATAAAGGCTTCTCCAAAAAATCATAGGCTCCTAATCGAGTCGCCTCAACTGCTAATTCGACTGAACCATGTCCAGACATCATCACCACAGGACAAAGTAATTCATCTTCTGAAACCCACTCTTTTAACAAAGAAACACCATCAGTATCGGGCATCCAAATATCTAGCAAAATCAAATTAGGCCGTTGAGAAATTTTTAATTGCCTCGCCTCTACACCATTTTGCGCCATAGCCACTTGATATCCTTCATCTTCAAGTATCTCACAAACCAATCGGCGAATATCCGGCTCATCATCTACAACCAATATGCGGGGGGCATTTGTATTCATAAATTTTTTTATGACCATTAAGAGTTACATGCCGGAAGCTGGATAATAAAACCAGCTCCCACCTTACGACCAGTCTCGACCCATATCGCGCCGCCATGATCTTCAATTATCTTCTTCACTATGGCAAGACCTAAGCCCGTACCTTTAGCCTTTGTTGTCACGTAAGGCTCAAAAATTTTTTCAAGTTGATCATCTTTAATACCGACGCCGTTATCATAGAGCGCTATTTCAAGAAAATCCGTATTATTTTTAAATATTCTATGCACATTAATTTCAATCAAGCCATCCGATTCAACAGCTTCCAAAGCATTTTTTATCAAATTATGTAAAACTTGCCTAATACTAACAGGGTCACCATTCATTATCTGTAACCCAGACTGATAATGTGCCCTAAACTTAACTCCCGGCCTCAAGGCATATAAAGCCAATACCTCTTGAATTAATTGTTTCAAATTAATCACCAAAGTTTGTTTTTTTGACGGCTTAGCATATTCCGAAAAGTCATCAACCATCTCTTTCATGGCTTCAACCTGCTGCACAATGGTACGTGTCGAACGCTGTAAAATTGCCGCATCTGTACTATCTAACTTGTCAGCCAACTTCAGTTGCAATCTCTCTGCTGAAAGCTGTATTGGAGTTAAAGGGTTTTTAATTTCGTGCGCCAGTCTCCGTGCAACTTCTCCCCAAGCCGCATTTTTTTGTGCCTGTATCAAATCTGTTACATCATCAAAAACAACCACAGAACCTACTCTCAATCCCTCCTGTGAAAACAAAGGTGTACCGCGACAAAGTAACTCTTGCCTCCCACTTGCCCCCAAAAAAGCTATTCTTTGTTGCCAAATATCATCTGCGTTTTCTAACAAATACTGAATAGATTTAAAAGGCTCCGCAAGCTCTACATAGATCTCAACGAACTCCAACAAAGTGCGCCCAGCAAATTGATTTACATGCACCCTAAAAATCCGATAAGCCGCTTGATTAGCGGTACGAATTTTGTAATCCTCATCAAAACTAATAACACCCGCCGTTAAATTACCCAAGATAGTTTCCAAATAGGCGCGTTGATTTTCAACCTCAAATCCTACTTTTCGAGTTTCGTCCCGCGCCTGAGCAATTCTATTAGTCATATCATTGAAAGACTCAACTAAAAAACCCAAATCATCTTGAGCCAATACTGGGAGTTGTTGATCATAGTGACCAGACGCAACCGCTTTGGTCCCCTTAACTAACTCTTTTACTGGCGCCGTAATATTACGAATGCTAATAAAAGCCACCCATATAGCCGCCAATAAACTCATTAATAGCACTAAAGACAACGCTAAAGTGAAACTCATTCGTAATGAATTTCTGAGATAATTCATTTCTTGATAACGAGCAGATGCAAATTCAACAGAATCAGCCAAATCGGCAATCCTTACTGGCACAGGATATAAAGCTTGCAAATATTTATACTCAAGCGATTTAACAGCAACAATTACCCGCACCATTAACTCATGCTCACGAACTGGTGCCAAAGCCACGAAAAAACCATTCTGCCTTAACTGCAGCCAAATATTTTCGTCTGGCAAACTAGGTAAAATATCTCCCGGATTAACACTGCTAGATGCCACAATACGCCCCTGCTTTGAAAATAATGTCATCTCAGCAGCACCAGACAAATCGCGTAAATTTTCTATTTCTAAGGTAACTGTGTTTTCTGAGACATCCTCTAATTTACTAGCCAAATGCTCAGTTTGACGGAGTTGCCAACGCATCCTTTGATCTAAAGATGCTTGACTTAACTCCAACGCATCTTCCATAGCACGGTCTATTTCAACATTAAACCAACTATCAATTCCTTGATGCAAAAACTGCATAGAAAAATAAAATACGATAACAGCAGGAGCTAAAGCCAACACTACAAATAATGACATCATACGCGCAGTGAGTCTTGAACCTGCCTCACGTTTTTTGGTGTGTTGAACCAAGGCATAGATATTGGCTCCTACTAAAACCAACAACACTACAGATCCTAAGGTATTAAACAATAGTAACCATGAGTACATCGCACTTAATTCGGAAGACTCCTGCATTGCAGAACTCATCAACTGCAACGACAACAATATCAAACCAAATAAAATGAGTACCGATAAATTAACCGGTGGTTTTATTTTTTCAGCGGCCATTGTGTCCAATCACTTGATAAATACCATTGCGGATCAATGTAAGCAAAAGGGCGCAGCGGCAAAGGCAGAGCATCTCGCTCAAAATTTAACTTAACCAAGCACAAATATTGTTGCTTAATATCGAGCGCTGAGTTTCTTATTATAGGTAGATTTGTCACTATGGACATTAATTCCAAAGCTGACGATAAGGTTGAAAAATTATGCTCTGCACCATCATCTTCATTTTTTAGACGATACATATTTAATAAGGCATGATACTGAAGCCTATAACGTTTAGCCACCACAACCCAAGACTTAGACCAAAAAAAAACATTAGCTTGTTTTAATTCAATTTGCAAATGCCAATACAAGGGCACGCCATTTTGCAAAGCATCAATAGCTTTTTTACTCAAATGATAATCAACCTTAGCAGATAAGACGTAGGTATCATCTTTTAGAATAAATTCCGCCTGTTTGATCTCAGCCGAAAAATCATCACCATATGAAACGAACGGCAAGCAACTTAAAAAAAACCAAACAATAAAATAATTATACCTTTTTAATGAGAGCATAATAAAAGCCATCCATGTCAAACTCACCCGTTAAAATTTGTCGACCTCTTTGCCCTGGAATACCCCATGACGCATCAATAACAATCTCAACTGCATCAGTATGTGCCGCTAAGAAAGCATCTACTTGCTGGGCGTTTTCTTGCTTTAAAATAGAACATGTCGCGTATAGCAACTGCCCTCCTGATGCTAACAAGGGCCATATTGCCTCTAAAATAGATTGTTGCAATTGCTGTAAGGCGGTTATATCAGCTGGCTTACGCAAGATTTTAATATCTGGATGTCGACGAATAACACCTATAGCAGAACAGGGCGCATCTAATAAGATACGCTCAAACACCTGTCCATCCCACCAATCGGCTGGCTGAGTTGCATCACCTACCAATAATTGCGCAGACAAATTTAATCGCTCTAAGTTTTCTTGCACCCGCGACAATCGCCCAGCATCAATATCAACAGCAACGAGTTCTTTTAAATGCGGTTGTCGCTCTAAAATATGCACTGTTTTACCGCCGGGTGCCGCACACACATCCAGCACCCTTTGACCAACCTGCACATCCAATAAACTCGCAGCTAATTGTGCCGCTGTATCTTGAACTGACACCTGCCCTTGATGGAATCCGGGTAGCAACTCTACAGGCACAGGTTTACTTAATATAAGACTGGAATCACAAAAGCTAACTGGCGTTGCGGCTAGCTCCTGATCTGTTAAAGCTTGTAAATACGCCTCTCGACTGATGACAGCCCGATTTACTCTCAATACCATCGGCGGTTGCTGATTGTTTTCTTTGAAGATTGTTAATGCTTGATCAGGCCAATCTTGTTCTATCCGGTTAAGCAACCATTTGGGATGACTAGCATTTGCAGTCGGACTATTATCAGCCTTCTGCTCTAAATCTACCTGTTGCCTTAAATAGCCTCTTAATAAGGCGTTAATAAGCGCTTTAGCCCAAGGCTTTTTTTGAGTAGCTAACACGGTTTCAGAAACAGCCGCATGGGGCTTTACGCGCATGTAATTGAGCTGATACAACCCCACTAAAGCCAGGGCTTTAATTTCGGTATCTTTAAGCGGCTTGTCTAAAAGCTCATTGAGTATAAAATCTAAGCGATAGAAATAACGACATACCCCGTAACATAAGGCTTGTATAAAGGACTTATCTTTTGGTGATTCAACTGCCAACAACGCATTATCTAAAGCCGCTGTTAAAGACTGTCCATCCTGCAGAATATGCCCGATAACTTTAGCGGCAATTAATCGAGTATTCAACCTAGTTTTACACCATCGACTGAATGGGCATTAAGAAATGCTTGTGCTGGAATACGCTTTCCGCCGGGTAACTGCACTTCATGCAATCTAAGTATCCCTTGGCCTGTAGCCACATCGATATGCTTATTAATTTGACTAACAGTACCTGGCTCTAAACCTAACTCACCTGCTATAGCCTCTGCCTGCCAAATACGCAACACATTGCCTTGATAACGGGTTTGCGCAACCGGCCACGCATTTAAGCCCCGCACTTTAAGCGCCAATTGATGAGCCGATTGTTGCCAATCTAATTCTGCTTCCGCTTTAGTTAGTTTTTCAGCATAAGTCACTAGACTTTCGTCCTGGGGTTCTGCAATAACCGAGCCTGTGTGCATCTCGGTTAGGACTTTAATCAATCCTAGTGCACCCAGTTCTGCCAACTTATCATGCAACACACTCGCCGTGTCCGTAGCGCCAATCTCATACTCTTCTTTATGCAGCATATCTCCTGCATCCAGTTTACGCACAATTTTCATGATCGTGACACCGGTTTTGTCATCACCCGCCATCAAAGAGCGCTGAATCGGCGCAGCACCCCGCCAACGTGGTAATAAAGAACCATGCACATTAATACATCCCAATCTTGGTGTATTCAATGCGTCATCAGTCAGGATCATACCATAGGCCACAACCACCATTAAATCCGCATCATAAGATTTTAACAACGCTAAATCTTCGGCAGATTTTAAGGTAAGTGGCTGAATAACACGGATTCCATAGTTAAGCGCTAAGGTCTTAACAGGACTAAATTGCTCATGACGACCCCGACCTGCAGGACGATCAGGTTGCGTATACACCGCACACACTTCGTACTTAGCATCCAACAAAGCTTGTAAACTAGGCACAGCAAAGTCCGGTGTCCCTGCAAAAATAATCTTCATGCTCAATTCTTTTCCATTTTGTGAATTTTTTCTAACTTCTTTTTAATACGCTGTCTCTTTAATGGAGAAATATGATCAACGAATAGTTTACCATCCAAATGATCCATTTCATGCTGTACACAAACTGCTAATAATTCAGTGGCTTCAAACTCAAAAATTTCACCTTTTCGATCAAGCGCTTTCACTCTTATGTGTTCTGCACGCCTAACTTTTTCAAAAAAACCTGGCACAGATAAACAACCTTCTTCCGCATCTTTAATGCCATCTTTCTGAATTATTTCTGGATTAATTAAAAATAGTGGTGCATCTTTTTCATCACTAACATCAATAACAATAATCCTTTGATGCTCATCAACTTGTGTAGCTGCCAAACCGACACCACGTGATTCATACATAGTTTCTAGCATGTCGTCTAATAGCTTTCGAACTTTATCATCTACCACTTTTACTGTGGCCGCTTTTTTACGTAAGCGTTCATCTGGAAACTCCAGAATAGTCAAAATACCCAACATCCTCTCCATTAAAAATAATTCAATACTGGAATTCTATATTATTTCATATACACTTTGAATGCACTAAGACTAATTAAGCCATGTTTCGTTATCAATTAGCTCATAAAAAAATATCCGATAAACGAATCAAGACAACCTAAATTTATGTACTATAAGGTCAGATTAAACTGAATACTTCCTCTTCATCATCACCTGATATTAGCCTTAAATATTGGCTGGCGCTTTTACGTACGCCGGGAATTGGTTGTAGAACTTTTCTTAAACTAATTGAATCAACAACGCCTGCACAAATATTTGCTGACTCAAATTCAGCACTGGCTGCATTAGGTTTAAAAAGTGATTTAATCCATAGCATAAAAAATCCAGACTGGTCTATCATTGACGGCGATTTAGAATGGAGTCTGCAAGTAAACAATCATGTCCTCACTTTTGATGATGATCACTACCCCGCACAATTAAAAGAAATCGCTGACCCGCCACCACTATTATTTGTGCGCGGCAATCCGTTACTCTTGGCTCAACGTCAATTAGCGATTGTCGGCAGTCGTAATCCATCCTCACAAGGAATAGATACTGCTTTCGAATTTGCTAAAACCTTAAGTTCACACGGATTTGTTATCACCAGTGGACTTGCCTTAGGCATAGACGCTGCTAGTCACCGAGGCGCATTAGCTAGCGGTAACTTTACTATTGCTGTCGCAGGCACTGGCTTAGATCGCATCTATCCAGCTCGACATAAAGACTTAGCCACAGAAATTGTTAACACTGGCGCCATTATTTCTGAGTTCACCCCTGGCACTACTGCTAAAGCTAATCATTTTCCAAGAAGAAACCGTATTATCAGTGGTTTATGCGAAGGCTTGTTAGTGGTTGAGGCAGCAAAGGAAAGCGGATCTCTAATTACAGCAAGAATGGCCTTAGAACAAAATAGAGAAGTTTTTGCCATACCTGGATCCATCCATAATCCATTAGCAAGGGGCTGTA
Source organism: uncultured Methylococcaceae bacterium (assembly GCA_903903765.1). Lineage (GTDB taxonomy): Bacteria > Pseudomonadota > Gammaproteobacteria > Methylococcales > Methylomonadaceae > Methylobacter_C. Next base: position 128 of record CAIVAH010000271.1, on the reverse strand, counting down.
ATGCTTTAATTCGTCAGGGAGCTAAACTTGTTGAAACTACCCAAGACATCCTAGAAGAATTACATGAGTATTATCAACAAGATAATAATAACAAGGTAATTTTACATGAATCAATACTTGACCTAGAG
>CAIVAH010000270.1 GCA_903903765.1 uncultured Methylococcaceae bacterium | reverse complement strand
CCATTATTGGGAAAATATTCCCAAGCATTTTCTCCATCCATAATAATGGAAACTACTTTATCTCCGTATTCATGCGCATTAATATTTTCTAAATGTGTTATAAAGTCATTAACAGCATCTTCAGCATGCCACTTTGAATACTCAAAACCAATTAAATCAGATAAACCATCATCTCGAAAAAAACAAGCGATATCAGTTTCTATTAATTTATAAGGATGATGAGTATTTGCTATTTCAGTTTTTGTAGCATGACTGTGTTTTAAACTGTTAAGTAGCACGGATCCACCGCTAGCTGTCCAGTTAAATCCAAAATCATTTAATATAGCTAACGTTTGATTACTTATACTTCCTTCAGAAGGCCAACAGCCCTTCGCCTTAAAACCAAAATAGCGTTCAAAGGTGTCTAAGCCTTTTTTTAAATGCCATAATACCCGCTCTTTACCATTTGGATAAGCTACTAATTGAGGCATTAGTGCATTTGGCATAGCCTCATGCGCACAATCTAAGTCTAAAAGCAGAGGCATAATCGGGTGAGCATAGGGAGAGACTGAAAGCTCTATTTGCTTATTTTGAGCTAGAATTTTGTAACGTTCGATAACGTTAGTAATGATTTCTCTTATGATTTTGAAGAGTAGTAATCTATCGTCGAAAGTAAAGTTGGCACCTTTGTCGATTAAGATTTGGACGCGTTTATCAGTTAGTTTTATAGATTCACCTAGCCAGGCTAAGTGATACCAAACTAATATGTCATTTAGAAATTGGTCATCAATATATTTTAACGTATCGTAGTGGTTTTCTACCCATTCGGCCAATTCAGCTAATACTTTAAAAGCTGGATATCGATTAATTTGTCGATCTTTGTTTGCACGTAAACAATCTTTGATTAATAACCTTCGTTGGTTTATATCTTTAGTTTGAGACGGTGCAATTAAGGCGCTTAGGAGTGGATCTGAGATTGTATTGCCAGTGTTGAAATGACAATTTATTTGTTGAACATAGTCATCTATTTGTTCTAGTAAAATAGGCGCAAAATTGATGACGGCTTTCGCTTTTGGTGTCGCTTCAAGATGTGCAACCATATCTACATAGTCTTTAATGACATGTAAATAGGTCCATGGTAGTTTGAATTCTCCTGATTTTAAATCACGGTATTCTGGTTGATGCATATGCCAGCATAAAATTAGCTTCAACTTATTTGTGTTACTCATCATTATAAACTCTCACAAATTATAGCCATTTAGTGGCGAGATCAAGAAATACTACGTAATAAAACGATCAATTTTTTGCTTAAGAATTTATATTCACATCAATAAACCCCAGTAAGTCTATTATTAATTCTATATTTACTGGGGTTGTGAGTTTTAGTTATCTAACATAATGTAATCTTTGTCCTAACATATCTGGAGTTACTAAAACAACACCGCCAGCACTGACATGAAATCTTTTTTCATCATCTGCTCTGTTTTCACCAATGATAGTGCCTTCTGGAATGTCACAGCCTTTCTCGATAATTGCCTTGGTGATGCGGCAATGACGACCAATATTAACTTGTGGTAACAGTATAGAATCTTTTACTGAACTATAAGAGTTCACTCGCACATTAGAAAATAATAAAGAGTGTCTGACGGTTGCCCCTGAAATAACACAACCACCAGAAACCATAGAGTCGACGGCTGAACCGCGTCTATCATCGTCATCAAATACGAACTTAGCAGGTGGAGTTTGTTCTTGATGTGTCCAGATGGGCCAAGTATTGTCGTATAAGTTTAAGCCTGGGTTTACGCCAATCAGTTCCATATTAGCCGTCCAATACGCGTCTATAGTTCCTACATCACGCCAGTAACTTTGAGCGCCGCTTTGTAAATCTAAGAATGGATAAGCATTAACGATGTATTTATCAATAACGGCTGGAATGATGTCTTTGCCAAAATCGTTGCTAGAGTTTTTATTATCAGCGTCTTTAAGGAGTTGCTCAAATAGAAAGCCTGTGTTGAAAATGTAAATGCCCATTGATGCTAATGCAGTATCAGTTCTGCCTGGCATAACCGGCGGGTGTTCTGGTTTTTCTACAAATGCCTTAACACGACGATTATCATCGACGTCCATCACACCGAAAGCGGTTGCTTCTTCTAGTGAAACTTCTATACAACCAATGGTTAAATCAGCTTTTTTCTGAATGTGATCTGTTAGCATAGCGCTGTAATCCATTTTGTAAATATGGTCGCCTGCTAAAACTAGTATATGAGATGGATTACGACTACGCAAAATATCAATGTTTTGGAAAATTGCATCTGCGGTGCCCTTATACCAAGAGTTTTCATCATGTCTTTGTTGGGCAGGCATCAAGTCAACATATTCACCGAATTCACCGCGTAAAAATCCCCAACCTTGTTGGATGTGACGAATAAGCGAGTCTGATTTGTATTGGGTTAAGATGCCAATTTTACGGATGCCTGAATTGACACAGTTAGACAGTGGAAAGTCGATAATACGGAATTTTCCACCGAAAGGAACCGCTGGTTTAGCTCTCCAGTCGGTCATATTCATCAATCTTGAGCCACGGCCGCCAGCTAATATTAATGCAATGGTATTTCGGGTCAAATGACCTATGTTTTGGTCATATTGGTTATTGCTTGGCGCTGACATTTTTAATCTCCATGCTGATATAGATATTACAACTCATAGTTATTTTGGTAAGATTTACTCGACATTCATTCTACTACTACACCGAGGCCATTTAAAGTGAAAAAGCGTTCTGATAACACACTTGACTCTGATACTACAAAAACGAT